>JBAVZX010000750.1:0-1548 GCA_049589015.1 Phormidium sp.
ATCTAAAGCAAATCCCGTGAAAGTTGGATTAGGTACAGATGTGGGCGGAGGAACGAGTTTTTCTATGTTGCAAACCGCAAATGAGGCTTATAAAATAGTGCAGTTACAAGGGGAAAAACTGTCTTGTTTTAAAGCTTTATTTCTGGCAACTTTAGGCGGTGCAAAAGCTCTTTGTTTAGAAGATAAAATCGGTAACTTTGATAGCGGAAAAGAGGCGGATTTCATAGTTTTAGATTTAAAAGCAACTCCTTTAATGGCATTGCGAAATTCCCAAACTCCACCCGCTAAAACCAAAGCAGAAATTGCCGAAAAAGCATTCGCGATGATGATACTTGGTGATGATAGAACGATTCGGGCAACTTACATTGCTGGAGAAATAACATACAACAAGAAAACCCCAAATTAAACCTGACGATTAAAGGCAAAAAAATCCCTCTAAAAGTTCAGTTTGTCCGTCTGAGCTTCGGAAAACGATACGCTTTTTTTATATAAATCGTACAAATAGTTACAAAAAATGTATAGATTTGATAATTTACGTTAAGTTATGTTCTAATTCAATATAGAACTTTAGAACGGGAGAGTGGCTTGTGCTTTTCTCCTGAACTGATGATTTGAATTAATGGTCTTTCAAAGCTGAAAAAAACTAGTTATATGATGCGTAAGGTTTCTTTTGTCGGTACAGCATTGTTCAGTTTGATTGCTTCTGCGGCTTTATTGTCAAGCTGTGGTCAGCAAACCCAAACCCCCACTTCTCCTGAAGCAAATTCTCCTACTCCTAACGCTGTATCTCCTGTAGCTAGTTCTGGAACTACCAGCACAGTTTCTCCGGTTGCCAACTCTTTGGCTAACACTGCGACTCCTGCCGCTGAGTCAACTGCTAACAGCGCCGCATCTACCGTAGCAGCTTCTCCTTCTACTGATGCTACAACTACCAGCACTACCAGCAGTGAAACTCCTGTAGCAACTTCTCCTTCTGCTGCAACTACTGATGCTACAACTACCAACACTACTAGCAGTGAAACTCCTGTAGCAACTTCTCCTTCTGCCACAACTACAGATGCTACAACTGCGGGAACAGGTGCTCCTGAGTTCATTTCCGCTGCTGCTTTTGAAGAAATTGATGCTAATAAAGCAGGTAAAATTACTGCTGAAAATTTTGTCGGTTACTACTCTGAAAAAGCTGACGCTGCTAAAAAACTCAGCAAGGAAGATGCTGAGAAAAAGTTTAAGCAACTCGACAAGGATAGCGATGGTAGCTTGACTAAGCAAGAAGCTACTGGTCAAATGTAGTTTATTGAGTACAGTTTTGCCTGAAGAAATTTTTTAGGCTTATTTTTACATTGGACTTTGGAAATGTTTTCTGAAGTCCAATTTTTAGTTTGTTGTCGGCGCTTTAGCGCGATTCCCTCTGAAGAGGGAACAACAGGCTGGTTTTTTTAGTTTGTTGTCGGCGCTTTAGCGCGATACCCTCTGAAGAGGGAACAACGGACTTTTTGGAAGTAGTTTTATAGGAAAGTTTTTTGTCAATGAGTTTTGAGTGCTATCAGC
>JBAVZX010000751.1:0-1739 GCA_049589015.1 Phormidium sp.
CGCTTATATTGTCAGTGAAACCGAAGTAATACCAAGCAACAGCGAACTACGACAATACCTGAAAGCGAAGCTACCAGATTACATGGTACCCAGTGCTTTTGTCATTCTAGAAGCCCTACCTTTAACACCAAATGGAAAAGTAGACCGACACGCTCTTCCTACACCAGAATGGCACAAAGAACTAGAAGAAAAATATGTAGCTCCGCGTAACCCCATCGAAGAAATCCTCTGCAATTTATGGGGAGAAATACTAAACTTGAAACAAATAGGGATTAACGATAACTTCTTTCAAATAGGAGGACAGTCCCTATTAGCTACCCAACTAATATCAAGAATTCGCACCAACTTGCAAATAGAATTACCATTAAAGAGTTTATTTGAAGCACCCACAGTAGCAGAATTAACTGTACAAATTCAGCAGATACAGCAAGAGAACTTACAAATAAGTTTGCCAGCAATTCTCAAAAGAGAGAACTATCAAGATTTACCCTTGTCTTATGCCCAAAAGCGGTTATGGTTTATCGACCAGTTTGAACCAAATAGCGCTTTATACAACATGGCGTTTGCAGTACATTTAGAGGGAAGACTGGAAATAAGTATCTTAGAAAGAAGCTTTCAAGAAATAATTCAGCGTCACGAAGCCTTACGCACCAATGTTAGGAACGTAGAGGGGAAAGCCAGTCAAATTATACACCAAGAAACCAACTGGGAATTATCAATAGTTGACCTAAGAAACTTACCAGCCGAAGAACTAAAAAATGCGAGACAGCAATTAATCAAGCAACAGTCAATTCAACCCTTTGACTTAGCAAATGATTCCTTAATTAGAGCCACATTAGTCAGACAAACTGAAACCGAACACATCTTAAGTGTGTGTATGCACCACATAATTAGTGATGGTTGGTCGATCGGAATATTTATTCAAGAACTAGCAGATTTATACAATGCTTACGTTCAAAATCAGCCATCACCATTAAGCCCACTACCAATTCAATATGCTGACTTTGCGATTTGGCAAAAGGAATGGTTAAAAGGAGAAGTATTACAAAACCAGTTAAATTACTGGCGCTCAAAACTAACAGAAGCACCAGCATTATTATCACTACCAACAGACAGACCCAGAAAAGCAGTGCAAACATTCGTAGGAGCACATCAAGAATTTGCACTAAAACCAGAACTAACACAAAAGTTAGCTGACTTAAGTCAATCACAAGGAGTAACCTTGTTTATGACACTGTTGGCAGGATTTAAAGTGTTACTGTACCGCTATACAGGACAAACAGATATTATCGTAGGAACACCGATCGCCAATCGACACATAAGAGAAATAGAAGGAGTGATCGGCTTTTTTGTTAACACTTTAGTACTCAGGACAGATTTATCAACCCAGCCAAGTTTTACCGAACTTCTCAAACAAGTAAGAGAGGTATCGTTAGCAGCATACACTCATCAGGATTTACCCTTTGAGATGTTAGTGGAAGCATTACAACCAGAAAGAGATATCAGCTATACACCAGTAGTTCAGATAATGTTTGCACTGCAAAATGCACCTGTAAATCAATTAGAACTTACAGGATTAACTGTGAGCCAGATTCAGGTAGAAGAAGCAGTAGCCAAATTCGACATAACATTATCAATGGAAGAAACAGAGAGAGGAATAATAGGAGTATGGGAATACAACACCGACTTATTTAATAGTAGTACTATCGAGCGAATGACCGGACACTTAGTCACACTAC
>JBAVZX010000752.1:0-8280 GCA_049589015.1 Phormidium sp.
GAAAATATGCCCACTTCCTTACCATTAGAGTTACCGAATCTTACCCATTATTTCAAACAGATGGCGAACTGAACAAAGCGCGAGTTAGAGCAGGAATTGAAAATAAAACCCCTATCAGCCGCCTTTCCATGTTCAAGCGTAAACAATCTACACCTGAACGCTTAGTTGGTCGAGAATTACTTCGTAACTACGGATTAATAACAGCCGAAGAATGTGAATACAATGTTAATTTCGCCATGAACAATCCTGACTGTATTATCTATGGATTTGCCATTGGTGATTCTGGTTCTGAAAAATCAAAAGTTGTAGTTGATACTGCCTTTTCGATCACAGCTTTTGATCAATCTCATGAATCATTTACCTTGAATGCTCCTTACGAAAATGGCACAATGGCATCTAAAGGTGAAGCTGGTTCTAAACCTGGGGAAGTAACTAGCAGAATCAACCAACAAGATCACATTCGCCCCCAAGTTTTCTTCCCTAGCATTGTGACTTTAAAAGATCCAACTGAAGCCGGATTTCTCTACGTATTTAATAACGTTTTGCGAACTCGCCATTACGGAGCACAAACCACTCGTACAGGTAGAGTCAGAAATGAGTTAATCGGCGTTGTATTTGCCGATGGAGAAATTACTAGTAACCTGCGTTGGACTCAGGCAATTTACGATCAAATGAAAGCAAATAATACTCTAAATTCTCCCGATCCCTTGGATGAAGATGATGTAATAGCTGCTGCAAAAACAGCAATTGAGGAGTTAATGTCTGAAGAATTTATTGTCCATAATGACTTTATTGGTGAGAATTTCAAAACTCTACTTGATGAAGTGAAAACGCTTACTGGAAGTGAGGAAGGAATCAAAGCAATTTTGCAACAAGCTGACGCAGAAGCTAAAGCTTACGCCGATAAACATATTAGCAAAAAGAAAGCAGCTGCAAAGGCAGGTAAAAAAGAATGACCATCATCTATCGCTGCACTTTAGAACTTCACGACAGCCTATATTTTGCTACTCGTGAAATTGGGCGACTGTACGAAACTGAACCAATTTTACACAACTATGCTTTGTGCTACGCATTGGGATTAGTAGATAGTGAAACCTACTCTACTACTGTTTCTGAAGAACATTCCTATCGCTATTTTTGTCCTGAACAAGTTCCCAAATATGAGGAACATTTAACACCGCTTAATCAGCAGGGAATTTATGTGACTCCAGCGAGAGCAGTTAATCATGCTGCTATTCTCAACACTTGGAAATATGCTAATAACAATTACCATGTTGAAATGGAGAAAACACAGAAAAATATTCCCAGTTTTGGGAGAGCAAAAGAGATTGCGCCAGAAAGTCAGTTTGAGTTTTTCATTATTTCGGAAAAAAGTCTAAAACTACCAAAGTGGATTCGTTTAGGTAAATGGATGAGTAAGGGTGAATTAACGCTTTTTGAACTTCTAAAACCTAAACGACATCAAGAGGGAGAATTTACCTTTCCTTATCCTCTCAATCCGCTTGATGTGATGTTCACTAATCAAGTATTGAGCTATGACACTATTAATATGCCGCCTGTGAGTTTAATTCGCAATGTGCGGATCAGAGGTGAATATTACACTGTTGAAGGAATGAAAGATAGTCTGAAAATTCCGGCGCGGATGCAGTATCGTTTTAGGAATTAATATAGTCAGCCTAAATGATTTGTGAAAAAGATTTTTTTGAACCGCGAAGGCGCGAAGGGCGCAAAGGAAGAAGACAGAAAGAATTTTTCACAATTCATTTAGACTGGGTAATAGTTCCTCAAACCGCTTTCTAACTAACTAAAACTCCATGCCTCATAGCCTCATTCTCACCCTAATTCCTCAGTCTACGATTCCTCCGGGATACCTAAAAGGGAAACATCTCCATGCTTTATTCTTAAACTTGGTAAGTTCGGTCGATCGCACTTTGGGCACCCATCTCCACGACCAAAAAACTGACAAAGCTTTTACCCTTAGTCCCCTACAAATTGGTCATCCTAAAACTACTGATTTTATCTTACAAAGGGAACACAAATACCCCATTAAAGCGGGAACTCCTTGTTGGTGGCGTATTGCTTTGTTGAATGATTCTTTATTTGGCAATCTCACCCAACTTTGGTTAAATCTTAATCCCGAACAACCTTGGCATTTAGGCCCAGCTAATTTACAAATTACTAGCATTTTGGGTACTCCTCATGCTGATTTTCCTTGGGCAAATTACGCTACTTATGCGGATATTTATGCTCAAGCTTCGGAGGAAGAACGGCAAATTAATTTGGCTTTTTGTACGCCAACTGCGTTTCGGCAAATGCAGTTTGATACGGCTTTACCTACTAGGGATTTGGTGTTTAATAGTTTGCTGCGAAAGTGGAATCAGTATAGCGGAATTGAGTTTTTGTCAGACTTAATTGAGCCGATTTATCCTAGTTTTTTTGATATTCACACCGAAATAATTGACGATGCGCGAAGCAAGTTTATCGGGTGTGTGGGAGTGATGAATTTTCGGATTTTAGGAGAAGTTGAACCTGTGAAAATTAAACAACTTAATGCTTTAGCTGACTTTGCTGTTTATAGTGGCGTGGGACGGAAAACACCGATGGGAATGGGTATGGTAAGGAGGATTAATCATGCAAAATGATTATATTGCGATCGCATCCCTAAATCAATACAGTTATTGCCCTCATCGTTGCTGGCGAATGTCTTGTGCAGGGGAATTTGTTGATAATCAATACACCATTGAAGGGACTAGTTTACATGAACGAGTTCACACTTTGGACTCAGGACAACGGGAGGAAGTTTGGCAAGTTCGGGCGATTTGGTTAAAGTCAGAAAAGTATGGGTTAATTGGCAAGTCTGACTTAGTAGAAGAAAGTCAAGGTTGTTGGTATCCAGTTGAATATAAAAGAGGACACAAGGGCGAATTTGATAATGATGAATTACAAGTCGCTGCACAAGCTTTGTGTTTGGAAGATATGACAGGAAAAACTGTGAGTAAGGGCTATGTTTATTATGCTCAATCTCACCAAAGACAAGAGGTGAAAATTACTGCGGAATTACGGGAAGAAGCGATCGCAACTATCCAGTCAGTCACCACGCTTTTAGAAACCGGAAAAATGCCTTTACCAATTTATTCTAAGCGTTGTCAAGGATGCAGTTTTTACTCGCAATGTTTACCCCAAGTCGGGACAAAAATTAATCGCTATCAGGAGGCGAATTAACAGGAAAATGGGAACAATTTATATCACGCAAGAGGAAAGTTTTATCGGCAAAACTGACGAACGTTTGCAGGTAAAAGCGGAGAAAAAGACTTTGTTGGATGTACCTTTAATTAAGGTCGATGGTGTGGTGGTGTTGGGGCGATCGACAATTTCCCCAGCAGCATTAATGGAATTGTTACAACGGCAAATTCCTTTAAGTTTTCTCACCGCAAATGGCAAGTATTTAGGACGTTTGGAACCGCAGTTAACTAAAAATATTTTTGTGCGATCGGCACAATGGAAAGTTATGCAAGAACCATCAAAAGCTACTCATATTGTCCGAGGTTTTGTGCGCGGAAAATTGAAGAATTATCGTAACAGTTTCCTGCGTGCTCAAAGAGAGAATGAAACTTTGGATTTGCAATCAGCAATTACCAGATTAGAACAGGTAATTGTACCGATTGACAAAACCGAAAGTATTGATTCTTTAAGAGGTTTGGAAGGTGCGGGAAGTGCGGCTTATTTTGGCAGTTTCGACAAATTAATTCGCGCCGAAGGTTTTAGTTTTGAATCTCGTCGCCGTCGTCCACCAACAGATCCAATTAATGCTTTGTTGAGTTTTGGTTATGCTTTGTTAGCCCATGATATTCAAAGTGCAGTTAATATTGTCGGTTTCGATCCTTATTTGGGATATCTGCATACCGAACGTTATGGACGACCTTCTTTAGCGTTAGATTTGATGGAAGAATTTCGACCTTTGGTGGTGGATTCTGTGGTTTTGGCGGCGGTAAATAAGCGATCGCTTTTCCCCAAAGATTTTACCACCGAACCGCTGAGTAATGCCGTGCGTCTTTCCGATGAAGGACTGCGAACTTTCTTAAAATTGTACGAACAAAAGAAACAATCAAAATTCAAACACCCAGTATTACAAAAACAATGCACCTATCAAGAAGCTTTTGAAATTCAAGCCCGACTTTTGGCGAAATATTTGATGGATGAAACCCAACTTTATCCACCTTTGGTTCTTCGGTAATTGGAGATTGGATACTGGAATTTACTTCTGTAGGGGCGAAGCATTCGGGCGACAATTTATGAAACTCAACCAAAATATAACAATCCGAATGCTTCGCCCTCCCCCACAGACAATTTCTATCTACAATCTATCTACAATGTTGCACCAAGAAAGGGCGAAGCATTTGGATACAAACATCTTTGGTGGGTTTCATAAATTGTCGCCCAAATGCTTCGCCCCTACATTAAATTAATGGGGTTATTATTATGCACGTTGTTGTTGCTTACGATATTTCGGATGATAATCGCCGCACGAAAATTCACAGCATTTTGAAATCTTATGGTCAGTGGATGCAGTTTAGTTTGTTTGAATGCAATTTGACTGATACTCAATATGCTAAACTGCGATCGCGCCTGAAAAAAAAGATTAAGCCAGACCAAGACAGCATTCTGTTCTACTTTCTCTGCGCTTGCTGTCACGGTAAAGTCGAAAGAATCGGCGGCGAAAAAGTGCGCGATGAATCGATTTTCTTTGTTTAAATGCGCGGATGGGTGGGTGTTCGTTTTGGTGGTGGGTATGAAATTGGCTCAAATGCTTTTACCGCAAGGTTTTGACCTGTTATCTACCCGGTTCCCCATCCGCGCAAATCTCCAAAACCTTTGTCTGACTGGGTTTTCTGCTAAGTTTACAATTCTTGATTTCTCAAGTTACTGGTTTCGATGTTATAATTTTTTTGTTCCGCGATATAGCACCTTGAAAACTCCATATATTCGGCTTTTCGGGTTTCCGCAGACGGAAAAACCCTTAATCCCTTTCAGGGATTGAAACTGACTCTTGTCGCCGTTAGTCCCATCGGCTTAAGGACGGAAAAACCCTTAATCCCTTTCAGGGATTGAAACCTAAGGATTTCCCTCCTAATTTGGGGACAATTTCTGACGGAAAAACCCTTAATCCCTTTCAGGGATTGAAACATGAATGGAGAGATTTCTGTATTCATGCTCTGAGGACGGAAAAACCCTTAATCCCTTTCAGGGATTGAAACTTGAGGCAGTAACAGATTTGCGCGTCAGCGATAGCGACGGAAAAACCCTTAATCCCTTTCAGGGATTGAAACACATAAACTACACCAGCGACTAAACTTACTCTGATTCATCTTCTGTCAATAATTCATCTAAAATAGACTCAATCTCCCTAGCACCATGAACAACACGCAAAATTTCCACACCATTATCTAGAGAACGATAAAAAATCAAATAATTTCTAAATCCCTTAATTGCTCGTTGCCTAATTTCCATCAAATTAGAATTAAAACATTCTCTCACTTTACCTATTTGAGGCATTTCACCCAATAATTTAAATGTTTCTTCTGCTGCTACTAAAAAACGCTCTGCTGCTTCTAAATTTCCCTCAGCAATATAAGTAGCTAATTCGCTCAAATCGCGGATAACTTGTGGGCGCTTTCTAACTTTACCCATTGTCTTTTAACCGATTCTGTTTAGATATTTTCTCCTTCACTGCCTGACGAATCTCTTGCCAATCTTGATCGGTCATCGGTGTAGCTTCCCCAGAATTTAAACCCTCCAATAACAACTCCTCCAGCCGTTCCTGCGCCTTACGCTTTTGGTCTTGGCGTACTAACTCCCGAAAATACTCACTAGCTGTGCTATAACTGCCACTAGCAACCTGTTCCTCTACATAAGCTCGCATCGAGTCTGGCAAAGAAATATTAATACTTTTCATCGGGGTTTTCTCCTTAAACCTTCCTCCTAGTATGGCAGTTTTTGCCATTTTATGCGACGGGCACTTACTCAATGAACACTAACCCCGAATATCAATTAGTCGAAAAACCGATTATTTAAAAAATATAAAGCAAAAAGAAAAATCTCCTGACTTTTGTCCTGTAACTCTCTACATTTTTATGTATCCTTAAATATAACTTTCTCAACCGAAATTAAGGAACATAATAGCAAAATGTCCAATTCTCAACCACAACCATCACCACAGCAACCATTAAATCTTTCAGACATCATTCCCTACAAAGAAGCATTTAATCCAAGTTTATACAGTCAAGGTTTAGCAAAATTTCTCCTATTTTTCGCCTTGTTTCCAATGGTACTCAGTTGGTTAACTAGCATCACAGGAGTTGGCGGAAGTTTGCAGCAAACTGCTGGGTTTTTAGGAATTTACTACGCTTGTATGTGGGGCGTAATTCTGCATAACTTAATTAAACCACAGCGATTTTCTTGGAGCAATACTATTACCTGTGTCACATTTACCGCTTTAGTTGGCATTCCTATAGATTTATTATTGCAAAAACTTCCCCCATTTAACTTTCTTTATGCTGGAATTGATCAAGGTGGATTATCTACTTTAATTGGCTTTGTTTTCGGTGTGGGAGTGTTAGAAGAATTTGTGAAAGCTTTGCCAGTTTATTTATTTTTAATCCGTCCCGGTAAAGTAAAAGACCCTTATACAGCAGCATTTTATGGGGCGATGTCTGGTTTAGGTTTTGCGATTTCCGAAGGGGTGAATTACTCAATTCAATATGCAATGGGATTAGGAGAAGGTATAACGGCAACTTTTTATGGTAATGCAGAACCAACGAATTTATTAGGAGAATATCTGTTAATTAGTACAATTCGCTTTATCTGTTTGCCCCTATTTCATGCAATTTGGGCGGGAATTTTTGGCTATTTTTTGGGGTTATCAGCTATCAGTAATTCGCGGAAAACTACAATTATTTTGATTGGCTGGGCTATTCCATCGGTGTTACATGGATTGTATAATACTTTTGCGGAAAGTGCGATCGGTCTTTTGGTCATGGCCTTTTCAATTTTATTATTTCTCACCTATCTGCGAAATGGTCAAAAAATGAGCGTGCAAATATTGAACAAGTAGTTAAATTAATTCATCTCTGTTTCATCACTACCAAAGTAATATCATCAAATACTTTTTGTTCGTTGATAAAACTCATTACATCATGAATCACTGCTTGGCGAATTTCATCAGATGATTGATGATGACTTTTCTGCAAAATCTCATAAAATCTTTCTAAGCCATACATTTCATTTTGGGAATTTACAGCCTCGGTAATACCATCAGTATAAAGTATGGCGACTTCTCCCGATCGCAATGCAACTTCCACCTGTTGAATAAACGGCGTAATATCTGGTTCTAACCCCAAAGGAAACCCCAAATCAAAAGTATCAATTCGTTCAATTTCTCCATTATTTCGTACCACTATCAACTCTTCATGTTGTCCACTTAACCGCAACACTCCCGCTTCATATTCCAGCAGTAATAATGTCATATTTTTTCGGGATTTCATCCGATTAGTATTGCGATAAATAATTTGGTTTAAAGCATTTAAAAACTTCACCGGATCAGTTTCTTCTACTGCTAGCAAAGTTCGCACAGCTGTCTGTGCCATAATCATCACCACACCACTTTCTAACCCATGACCTGTAACATCTCCAATCCCAATTCTTACCTTACCATTTTGCTGAAGTACATCATAATAATCACCGCCAACTTCATGAGCAGGAGCCATAAAACCAGAAATATCAAGATCTACAATTTGTTTAAGTTCTTCTTCTTTAGGTAAAATCATTTCTTGTAATTGTCTGGCTATTTCTAACTCAGTACTCATGCGTGAATTTTCTGTTTTTAGCCGATCATTTAAGCGAGTAACTTCTTCGTTAGAGTCGCGTAAAGCCGTAGCAATTTTATTAAAAGACTTCACAACTTGACCAAGTTCATCTTTATTTTCCAGTGTAATATTGCCGCCAACAAAACCACTAGTCATTCGTTTAGCTGCTTCGTCTAAACGCTCCACTGTCAGCATAACTGCTTTATAAAAAGCAATCCAAAGATAGATAACTATTCCCGAAATTAATAAAACAAAAATAATAATTATTTGCTGTCTTTTGGTTAAATAGCTAATTCTAGATTGTAAAATATTATTTAAATTTTGGGAAAATTTTTCTTCTAATTTAGAACTTAATTTTAAAGTTTGGTCAGCCTGATTTATATAATTACTTGGTTGGACATTGGCATAAGGACTAGTC
>JBAVZX010000753.1:0-1750 GCA_049589015.1 Phormidium sp.
TTTGTCATGACTTTACGCTTACAACGGGAAAGAATGACCCAGCACTTGTTACCTAGTTTGCGAGAATATCATCAAAAATATGGGATTACTCGCACTAGATTGAAGTTATGTAAATCTGCGGTGAAACTTTTACATCCAGGCCCAGTAAATCGTGGGGTAGAAATTAGTTCAGATTTAATGGATGATCCGGAATTTAGTTTGATTTCTCAGCAGGTGACTAGTGGTGTGGCAATTCGCATGGCTTTGTTATATCTGATAGGTGGGAGTAAGAGTTAAATACTTCTAGATCCTCGACTTATTGAAGAAGTCGGGGATCTAGAAACTCCAGTGTTTGAATTAATCTTTTTTATCTCTTTCTTATGATTTCTAATGTTTTCAGTTCACTAAGTTCTCCAATTCAATCTCATCCCAATGACAAATTTGCGATTACTTTTGCACCTTTATCTTTGGAGGAAATTTACGCATTAGCTGATGATCCTGCTAATGGTGCGATAGTAGTAATGAGTGGAATGGTACGCAATCAAACTGATGGGAAAGCTGTGGTTGCTTTAGAATATCAAGCATATCAACCGATGGCTTTAGGAGTATTTGCCCAAATAGCAGCAGAGATTCGTAATAATTGGTTAGATGTAAATCGGGTAGTGATTCATCATCGGATTGGAAAGTTAAAGATTGGCGAAATTAGTGTTTTGGTAGCTATAGGTTGTCCACATAGATCAGAGGCTTTTGCTGCTTGTCAATATGCGATCGATACTCTGAAACATAACGCACCTATTTGGAAAAAGGAACATTGGAGCGATGGTTCTAGCAGTTGGGTGAGTATCGGTGCTTGTGAACAACCAGGAAACAGTTGCTAAATCCAGATAACATCAGATCCGATCTCGAGGAGTAATGTTAGCCGGATCGCGCTTCAATGTTGTGGTAGCAATGATAATTCCGATCGCAGCGAGAAACGCCGTTGGATAAAAGGCGTAGGTGTAGGTACCGAACAGATCGCGAATTCTCCCAGCCACCACAGTTCCCAAAAGCGCACCCACACCGTAAGCTGTAAAGACAATTCCGTAATTTTTGGCGTAATTTTCTGGTTTGAATAAAGTTAAAGTTGCTGTGGGTGCGATCGCTAACCATCCTCCTAAACAGAACCAAAATAAACAGAATGCAATTAAATATGTGGCGACTTGTCCAGAACGAGCATTGATCATCAGAATTGAAGCAATGATAATCAAAATATAGGTTGCAATGGCGACATATTTGGGTGAAAAGCGATCGGTTAACCAGCCAAATAAAGGACGACTTAAACCATTGAAAAGTGCAAATAAAGAAACGCTACTAGCAGCTAAAACCGGATCGAGTTGGATAATTTCCTGTGCTACTGGACTAGAAATTCCGATCGCACTTAAACCAACTAAAGCACCAATCATGTAACAAATCCACAGTCCATAAAACGAGCGAGTTTGTAACATATCGGGACGATTTACTGGTACTGAGATTTGCTTAGTTTGAGCCAGGTTTTTCCCCTGTGGGTTCCATTTTGAAGGAGGGACTTTCAGGGCGATCGAAATTAATGGAATAGCGATCATGAAAACAATACCCAGAATCAACAAAGTTTGTCTAATTCCATAAGCATCAATCAAAGTTTTTGCTAAGGGAGCCGTTACCAACGGAGATAACCCAAAACCAACAATAGTCAAACCAACCGCCAGACCTTTTTGCTCAGGAAACCAGCGAGCCGAAACTACCATTGGTACTC
>JBAVZX010000754.1:0-1949 GCA_049589015.1 Phormidium sp.
CCCCGCAACCTCCGCCACGTTCGGGAAATTATTCAGATGAAACGATCGCACCTAAACCTTATCAATTAGTACCATTTCCCAAAGAACGTCCTCCTTTAAAAACTCCAATTGGACATCACAAATATCAGCACGATCGCTTACACGGAACCCTCTTTCTTACCCTGAAAGTTCACACACCTTTGCACGTCTCAACAGGCGTAGTTGTGATGGGAAGCGATATTGGTAATAATCGCATTTCCTTAATCAAAACAATGGTGCAAGGAATTGATCAAAAACTGATTATTCAAGGTAGTTCTTTCAAAGGTTGTATTCGCTCCGTTTATGAAACAATTACTAACAGCACCTTAGCGGTTATTACCTCAAAATATAGAGATAAAATACCACCAGAACGCTTACCTTGTAAAAAGAAAGAAGAACTTTGTCCCGCCAGTCAAGTTTTCGGTGCATTGGACTGGCAAGGATTGATTGAATTTAACGATGCTGAATGTGAAAAAGTAGCCTTTTCTGTTGGATTCATGCCATCATTATATCGTCCCAGACCTGACCAAAGCAATGCTTATTTTGATGCCAGAGGTAAGGTAGCTGGACGCAAATTTTACTACCATACAACTAGAGCAATTGATAAAGGAGAAAATAAAGGAATTCCCGTTCAACAAGCTGCTAGAGAGTATATTTTTACAACTCAGATCCAGTTTAAAAACTTGCAACCAGCTGAGTTAGGAACTCTTTTGATCGTGCTAGGACAAGATCCAAAATATCCGATCGCACTCAAAGTCGGCGGCGGTAAACCGATCGGTATGGGAACAATGACTGTAGATGTAACAGAAGCTAATGTCTTACAACAATTCTCAGATTTTAAAGAGCGTTACTCATCTTACAATCCTCCCGATCGCACGCGATTAAATGGAGAAAAATTAAGACAGTTTCAACAAAAAATGATTCAGTCTGCACATTCTCAGTTAGCGCAGAAAACACAACTAGACCAACTAACTGAAATCTTACATTATCCTACCGATCGCGAACCTCCATCTGGAATGTATTAATCATGATTATGAATGAAACTTTAATGGAATCTTTGACTGAAAATCAATGGAAAATTGCTCATGCGATCGCACAATCTCTAGTTCAAGAAAATGCTGATGTAAATGAATTGGGAAAAGCGATCGCCTATCTCCGTAACGCTGTTAATCAAAATCAATCTGATGCTGGCTCAAAGTTTTTCAAATACCTGAAAACTTTAGTTAGTAATGGAAGACAAATAGGACATAGTGGCAAAACTTCTGACTATTACCGCAGTATCGATAAAGTTTGCAGTCAGTATCTTCAAAATCAATCAATAAATGCTGACACCTTACTGCAAATTTTAGGTTGGTCGGCGCGGTTGATGAGATATTACAAAGAAGGAGGACTGATAGAAAATATTGCTACTCCTATATCACAGGTAAATTCTCTGCCAAAGCCCCAAATAAGCCAATCTAAAACAAGTTCTAAATATAAGGAAGGTCAAATCGTAGATGCAACGGTTATCGACAGAGTTGATAAAGTGATAGATAGCAAAAAGACGAAAAGTACAATCATTTATGAAATAGATGGGGAGAGACTTGGTAAACCGGAAGAAATTTACAACATGGAGAAAAAAGGTATTTCTTTAAACGTGGCTGATGTTGTTAAGCTTTTGATTATAGAAGTAAAAGACGATCAAATTAAGAAGTTTGAACGAACAGTAAGTTAATCCTTTAAACAGGAAAGAAGATGTTATATTCAATTAATTTCACTGTTTTGTTTGAGCTAGTGCTATTCTTGTAATTTAGCTTGTTATAAGCTTACAATAGAAGGCGTTGCCCACAGTGCATTCTGTGAGCTTGTTAATTTTGATACTTTCTAAGGAGGTATACCACTATGGATGATCCTGGTAATCTGTTATTGAGCGAAGGAGTTCTTCAAGCTTC
>JBAVZX010000755.1:0-1527 GCA_049589015.1 Phormidium sp.
AAAGAATTTATGAAATTAACCCCTTTAATGGCGATAATTCTCTATTAGTTGGGGTTCCAGATTTAGGAGTTAAACATCAGTCTTCTGATATTTATCAATCTTCTTCTCAAGTCGCTGTTGCTGTTGCTTCATCTCCGGTTCAACCAATGACTGTTACCGTGCCAATACCTGAAAAAATTAAACAAAATTATTTAGAGGTAAAAGACAGAGTAACAGGGTTAGTTGTTACTGTTGTAGAAATTTTATCCCCGGTTAATAAACGTTCTGGTGAAGGACGGGAGAGTTATCTACAAAAACGGCAACGAATTTTAGGAAGTTTAACAAATCTAGTAGAAATTGATTTAATCAGAAGTTTTCAACCAATGCCAATCTTAGAAAATGGTATTCAGTCAGATTATCGGGTTTTAATCAGCCGTTATAGCCAGCGACCGCAAGCAGAATTGTATGCCTTTAATATGCCAGATTCTCTTCCTACCTTTTATTTGCCTTTGCGTTCAGAAGATGTTGAACCTACAGTTAATTTGCAGCAATTATTTACTGAAATTTATAATAAAGCAGGTTATGATTATCGAATTGATTATACTTCAGAAATTGTTCCTACTTTATCAGAACCCGATCGACTTTGGGTGCAGGAGTTGTTAGAAAAGGAGCAAAAAACAGAATGAGTGAAACTAAAAAATTACCAATCGAGATTCCCAAAGTAGAAATTGCCCAATTTTGCCAGCGTCATCATATTCGTAAACTATCTCTATTTGGGTCGGTATTAAGGGATGATTTTACACCAGAGAGTGATATTGATTTCTTAGTGGAATTTGAGCCAGAAAAAACTCCAAGTTTGTTTAAAATAGTCAGCATGGAAATGGAACTTTCACAACTGTTAAAGGGGAGAAAGATAGATTTAAGAACTCCTAATGAGTTAAGTATTTATTTCCGAGACAGAGTTATGGCTGAGGCATTGGTACAGTATGACAGCAATTGACGATTTAACTCGCTTGCGCCATATTCAGGATGCAGCAAGAGAAGCTTTGGGTTTTATGTCTGGAAAGAGTAGAGAGGATTTAGCTAACAATAGGATGTTAGTGTTGGCTGTCGTTAAAGATTTAGAAATTATTGGCGAAGCAGCAGGAAGACTTTCAGCTGAATGTAAGGCAAGATATGCTGATATTCCTTGGGCAGTTATGGTTGGAATGCGAAATAGATTAACTCATGCTTATTTTTCTATTGATTTAGATATTGTTTTTGATACAGTAACGAATGATTTGTTGCCACTAATTCAGCAATTGGAAAGGGTGATTCACCAAGAAAGTTAATTAAATTATTGTCCGCTCAACCACACCCCAAAACAAAAAAGCGCCCTCTTTTCAGAGAACGCTTTTTTGTGAAAGATGAATTATCTCAAAACCTTAGCCATTGATTGCCGGAGCACTCAAAGCAACAGGAGCAACTTCAGCCGAAGCCAAGTCGAGAGGGAAGTTGTGAGCGTTACGCTCGTGCATTACTTCCATACCCAAGTTAGCGCGGTTGATT
>JBAVZX010000756.1:0-2276 GCA_049589015.1 Phormidium sp.
GTAAAAGCTGAAAAACGGGAATTGTTGCTAACAGTACTAATGATAACTCAACCAAAGAAACAATTGCCCCATGATGCTTTCTATCCCAATAAGAAATCGGACTAACAAATCGATAATTACTGAAGGGGAAAAAGTGACGGTGTGCATCATCGTTGTGAACTGGTAAATCTCCCAGAGAATGCAACACCAAACTAATAAACAAAATCTCTAAATTTTCCCATTTGAAATAGCCAGAAATTAGCCATCCCGCCAAAGCTAAGGGAAAAGAATGAAAGATAGCGACGACATTTTGCCAAAATGGTTGATAGTAAGTTTTTGACCAAATTTGTTTTTCTGATTGACGTGCAATTAATTTTGCCCATCCGTAAAAGAGAAAAATAGGAATGTCGGGTAAAATTGCCCCTAAAAAAATGGAAAGATTTGCTTGAGGTAGGGACTCTTTACCCAACAAGAAAAGATTAATTATGGCGTGACTGGGTGTGTTCACTCTTGAACTGTGGGAGGTAATTCATTAGGTTTAATATTAATAAATGGTAGCGCACCATTGCCACCTAACACAGTGGGGAAATGTCCATCCCATTTGTCGATCGCACTTTTTTGCAAAATCTCCGGCGTTAAATTTTCTCGGACTAATCTTTGTGCTTCGGCTCGTCCTTTGGCGCGGTTAATTTCTGCTTGTGCTTCTTGGATAGCTTTCAAAGCTAAAAATTCGGCTCTTTTCGCTTCTTGTTCAGCAATTTGCTTGGCTTCCACTGCTTCGCTAAACCTTTGGGAAAAGCGAATATTTACCAAAGAAATATCATCAACTGCAATGTTATATTGAGTCAATCTTAATGTCAATTGTTCATCAATTCCAGCTTTGACTTCTCCGCGTTTGGTAATAATTTGTTCTGCGGTATAAAGCGCCATTACTGCTTTCAGAATTTCTTCAATTGCTGGATTGATAATGCGCTGTACTACTTCATTTTCATCACCAATTTGCTGAAAAAGCAAGTTAGATTTCTCTGGGTTAATATGCCAATTAAGCGCCACATCTGTATATACATCTTGCAAATCTTTAGAGGAAGCTTGGGCGGGAATTTGATGCTTTTGTACCCGGACACTGAGAGTTTTGACTGTATTAACAATTGGGATAATTGGGTGTATTCCTTCAGTTAATACTTGCTCTTGAACTTGCCCAAATTTCATAACAACGCCCCGTTCGCCAGCATTTATAATTACAAAAGGTTTAAAAAAAATTGCGGTTACTAAAAACAATATGGTGATACTCGCCAAGATGTAAGAACTAGTGGAAGATTTCATTGGTTATTTACCTAAAATTTTACCTATTATTGCTAATATAGCGAATAAATGCTCGGCTGATTAGCATCAGTGACTATATAACAACACATTTTTTAATATAAACTTAGTTATAAATTCCCTGAGTAATTACTTTAATGGAGTAAACTGATAACCATTTTCTGGTTTTTCGGGAGTTTTGGGAGTAATTCTGACTAGTTGTACTGGGGCTTCCCGATCGCCTGTAGAACGAAAACTTACGTCTCCGGTAGCTCCAGAAATTGTAAAATCTGGTGCAGAAAGCGATCGCTGTACACCTTGGCGGGTAGGATTTTTACCAATAGCAGCAATTAAAGCTTGGGTAGCATCATAAGTAAGGGCCGTGCGCCAATTGACATTTCCTCCCCAAATTTGTAAACCATTATTTTGAAAATTTTCTCCCTCTTTTCCGGTAATATTTCCCGGAATTGCTAATACCATTCCTGCGCCAGAGTCACCACCAATTTCCAAAGTTTTTTCGCCATAAAAACCATCTCCAGCTAACAAATTTAAGCGGCGACGGTTAATATGTACAACTTGCAAAGCGCGATCGGATACATCACTGCTAGGTAGAATCATAAGCACTTCTGCACCTTTTTTAATCGCCTGATCAACACTAGCTTTAGCGTTAAAATCAGGTCTAGCTAAATCAATTTCGGTTAAAATTTTACCTTCTCCTGCATAGAATAAAGCATTTTTAAATTCATCTTTCAAAGATTTACTATACACACTAGCCGAATTATAAAATACTACTACCTTTTGTTTTTTTAACTGAGTTAACATATAATTACTCAAAGCTCTGGCGGTGAAGCGATCGCTCGGCATAGTCCGAAAAATATAACCTCCAAATCCCGATAGTTGCACTGCCGAACTAATCGGAGAAATGGCCACTAATTCTGCTTCTTGATAAACCGATGCAGCTGCCAAAGTTGTATCACTAATTCCATGCCCTACTACAC
>JBAVZX010000757.1:0-4045 GCA_049589015.1 Phormidium sp.
CTCCCCTCCTGTCCCCCCCTTATTAAGGGGGGTTAGGGGGGATCAAACCCAAATCGAAGCAGCAGAAGATCCCCCTAAATCCCCCTTAACAAGGGGGACTTTGAACAATCCTGTCCCCCCCTTAACAAAAGACGAAAATCTTGTCCCCCCCTTATTAAGGGGGGTTAGGGGGGATCAAACCCAAATCCAACCCCTCTACTTTCCCCCCGAAAACCGCCAACAACTCGACAGCGACATCGCCACCTACCTCAGCGACTACCGCCAAAAAACCTGGGGCGATACCCTCAAAAGTCGCCTCGCCAACCTTAGCGAATCTCTGCAAATCAACCAAATCCTCGCCAAACTCCCGCCCACAATCAAAAAACTCATCCTCATCCCCCACTGCGACTTACACCTCTTACCACTTCACGCATTAAAAGGCAGAAAGGAGGAAGAAGGTTATCTCATCGATTTATTCCCCAACGGCATTCAATACGCCCCCAGTTGCCAATTTTTGGAACGCCTCCACCAACGCCAACGCCAAACACCCCCAAACACACCCCTGTTCGCCATCCAAAACCCCACCGAAGACTTGCGTTACACAGAAATCGAAGTCGAAACAATTTCCCGCCAGTTCAACCCAAACACCCACATCCTCAAACGCGAAGAAGCAACCAAAAACGCCTTTAACTCACCAGAAAACCTAGCCCAATTAAGTCAAGCATACTACGCCCACTTCTCCTGTCACGGCAGTTTCAACTCCCAAAATCCTCTCAACTCCGCCCTAATTTTAGCCAGAGAAATCGCCACCCCAAACTTACCCGAAAACCGAGAAATCACCGAAGATCAACACAGATATATTACCATCCGCGATGGTCGTCGCTTTGATACCGTCACCCAAGGATTAACCCTCAAAGAAATCTTCGCCAATCTCAACTTACCAACTTGTCGCCTCGTCACCCTTTCCGCCTGCGAAACCGGATTAGTAAATCGACTTTTCACCGACGAATATATCGGTTTACCCAGTGCTTTTCTCTATGCAGGCGCAATAAACGTCGTCAGCAGTTTATGGTCTGTCAGCGATTTTTCCACCGCCTTTTTAATGATTCGTTTCTATCAAGAATTAGACAAAATCCCCAACGTTCCTGTTGCTTTGCAAGCTGCCCAAAAATGGTTAAAAAGCGTTTCCCGCCCAGACTTTTTAACTTGGTTGGAAAATGAAGTTAAAATGAATCCAGATCAAGTGATGAACTTGAAAAATTTCATCCGTCGCTGTTTTCCCAACCCTGAACCCTTTGCCGAACCGCAATATTGGGCTGCCTTTTGTGCCATTGGTCTATAAATTATGACTTTTTCAACAACACAAACCCCGACAGATACCTGGGTTAACGCCAGTTGGTCTGACTATCTCCAAACCGTTAACCATCCCGACTATCAGACCGCAAAAACTTACTATTATAAAAGCCGATACAGAATCGAAATGTCTCCAGTTACCAACGAACACGCCAGCGATCATAGTATTATCATTTTCGCCGTTTGTCTCTATGCCACTTTAACAGGAATTCCCCTAAATGGCAAAGATAACTGCACCTATCGCCACCCAGAACTTCAAGAAGCCCAACCGGATTTTTCCTGCTACATTGGTGACAATGCCCAAGCAATTAGTTGGGGAACGGGTATCATTAATCTAGCCGATTTTCCCCCACCAGATTTAGTGATTGAAATTGCCCGCAGTTCTATCTCTGATGACAAAGGCGAAAAACGCTTGCTGTATGAAGATTTACAAGTTAAGGAATACTGGATAGTTGATGTCAATACTACCCAAATTTTAGCCTTTGCGATTCATCAACGAGGTAGCGAAAGGATTAAGGAATCCCAAGTTTTACCGGGTTTAAAATTTTCTGTATTAGAATCAGCATTAAGCCAAACTCGCACCAAAACCCAAAGCGAAGTTTGTGCTTGGCTATTAACCCAATTTCAACAGTAAGATAGTTTGGGAGGGGCGGGTTTTGATTTTTATATTGTTGCTGAGGATTTCTATCTTTTGGCTAAACCCGCCCCTACAATTATACTTTGGTTTTTATTACACCTGACTACCTAAAAACTGGAAAAATGGAAACTTTTTTTGAGTCATCGCAAATAGTTCTCGATTTCAAAACTTTACTAAAAGTCGAACAAGCAAAGGAAAACAGCGATTTGTTTGATACAACAGTGTGGCAAGATTTAACTAAGTTAGATCGAGTTTTAGATACTGTCAGCAAACCTCCTGAAATTGCCGATGTAATTCTAGATTGGTGCGAACAAAATCCGCAAATCGAGCAATTATTCAAAAATACGGATTGGGCTAAAGTTCGTTGTGATATGGATGATGAATGTGAGACAGATGATCAACCAAATCAAGACAACCCGCCTATAGATATTCTGGAAAACAAATACGAAATCCAAAGAATCATTAGGGATAATCAACCTAATAACCCAGCAAACAATTCGCCATCTTAACCAAAATGTCCGATCAAGCTGATCCAGTTTATTACGCCCTAAACGTTAATTTCTTCGCCTTCACTCTGCAATCTGGCACAGATTTAGATTCGTCAACCCCAATTAACAAACCGCCGCAAACCTTTAAAGATAAATATGAAAAGTTACTCAAAAATAACTATGACCAAATATTTAACTTTTCTCATAACCCATTCCCAGAATTTCGCCAAAAGTTCCCCGATTCAAATAAGTATGAATTGCTAAATGCCAAGAAATTAGGTAAGCAATCTTTCAGTTTTTCTAGTCAAGAAAACAACCTCAATCCTAACAAACCTAAACCTTTATATCGTCTCTTGCTATATCCCCAAAAGATTAGCGATAGCTATGCTTTGTTAATTAATATTTTCCGTCCTGAAGATTCCGGTTTTGATACTGTAAACTTAACCGAAATTCCCTTGTTTAACCCAAATAAATGCCTGACTTTAGCAGATGACAAAAATTTTATCGGTCAAACTTTCTTGATTACTGCTTATTTGAGTATCGCCAAACCCGATAAACCCGAAAAATTAAGATCTCATGCTGAAAGGTTGCTGAAACAGTTACTCGGTGACACTTGTCCTGATTTTTATGAAGCTGATGAATTTTTGGATGGTTACATTTTAGAGTTTAGTAGACCAAGAAGTTTGCAAACTCGCGTTCTGGTGCTGTTCTATTTTAGTAATACTACCTCAGAACAACTGCGAAAAATCTATTTTGATTTACCAGAACTATTTTTATATTATCATAAAATCACTCATGTTTTCCAAATGAGTCGGCAATATTACCAGGAACTTGATGATTTGATTCAATCACAAATTACTAGCAAGTCGCAATTACCAGATTCGCTTGATTTAGAGCTTTTAAAAACCAATTTAAAAGAACTCTTGAAAACTGCGCCGAGATATACTTTCCAATTTCGCACGCTAGAGAATGCAGGAAATACGATTAGTATTCATCGGCAAAACTATCAGCGGACTTGGCAACGTTTACAAGGGGAAGTTAATAATGATTTGGCGGTGTTTAATCGGTTTTTAGAAAGGGAAAGCCAAATTTTTGAATTACAAATTCAAGCCGATTTAAATTATTCTAAGCCTGGTGCTCAATTGTTAGACCAAGCTATTGCTAGTATACGCGGTTTAGTGGAGATTGAGCAGGCAGAGCGCGATCGCACTTTGCAAAACACCATCCAATCAGTAGGTTTTGGCATCGGCGCAGCCGGAGTTGTCGCCAGTAGCGCCCCCTATTTAATCGCCCAAGAACCTCGTTCTGTAAACACTTTCTTCCTAGTTGTTTTCCTCTGCCTTTTAGCAGGCTTAACCGTCTGGGGAATCATGAACCGGAAAAACTTAATAACAAGAATTTCATCAATTAGCAATCAGAAAAATCAATCTACCTTACCGACTTCTCAAAATCAACCAGTGCAAATGATTTCCTCACAAAAAGAACCACAACAAAAATGAATCAATTTTCGCCATTAGCCAGCTGCTTAAGTGATTCTACAAAGCTTTTCCTACCCACCATTGACGACTGACTCAGCGCCGTTTCAGCT
>JBAVZX010000758.1:0-1524 GCA_049589015.1 Phormidium sp.
GTAGTGGAGAATCAGAAAGCGGAGTTTCTGGTTTTGCTACTCTCAAAGAAGTGAGAAAAGCGCTACTACGCTTTAAAGCTACGGGAAAAAAGATTATTGCTTATGATGTAGATTGGGATGAACCTACTTATTATTTAGGTTCAGTAGCAAACACCATCATAGTTAACCCAATGGGTGCTGTAGAAATTAACGGTTTACGTTCAGAAACCATGTTTCTCAGCGGTGCTTTAGAAAAATATGGTGTTGGCGTACAGGTGCTTCGAGTTGGTAAATATAAATCAGCAGTAGAACCATTTCTTTTGAAACAATTTAGTACAGAAAACCGCCAACAAACACAAAGATTATTAAATGATATTTGGGGAGATTTCCGGGCTACAGTTGGTCAAAGTCGCCAGTTAAGTCCGCAACAAATTCAGACTATGGCAGACAGTAAAGGTTTGCTGATGGCGAATGAAGCAAAAAAAAGTCGCTTAGTAGATAAAGTTGCTTATTTTGATGAGGTAGTAACTGACTTAAAAAAACTAACTGATAGTGATGAAGAGGACAAAACTTTCCGCCAAATTAGCCTGGGTACTTATGCGCGAGTTCCCGATCGCGAAGTAGGTCAAGAACGCTCATCAAGAAACAAAATTGCTATTGTTTATGCGGAAGGGGAAATTGTCAATGGTGAAGGCAGTTTAAGGCAGGTGGGAGGCGATCGCATTGCTAGCCAACTCCGCCTACTCCGCCAAAATAAAGATGTCAAAGCTGTAATTTTACGGGTAAATAGTCCAGGTGGTAGTGCCACTGCTTCTGAGGTTATTCAAAGAGAAGTAAAACTGACTCGTCAGGTCAAACCAGTAATAGTTTCAATGGGAAATTATGCTGCTTCTGGTGGTTATTGGATTTCCACTTATGCCAACCGAATTTTTGCTGAACCAAACACAATTACTGGTTCTATTGGCGTATTCGGACTTTTACCCAACCTGCAAAAATTGGCTAACAATAATGGGGTTAATTGGGATGTGGTAAAAACTGGGCGTTTTGCTGATTCCCAAACGGTTTCTCGCCCAAAAAACCCAGAAGAATTAGCAATTTACCAAAACTCAGTTAATCTGATTTACTATCAGTTTGTTGGCAAAGTTGCTGATTCCCGTAAGCTGCCAGCTAGCCAAGTTCAAGAAATTGCTCAAGGACGAGTTTGGTCAGGTTTAGCAGCAAAACAAATTGGTTTGGTTGATGAGATTGGTGGGATCAATGAAGCTGTTAAATATGCGGCGAAAGAAGCTAAGTTGGGCGATGATTGGGAGCTAAAACAATTTAGTAGAAGTGGTTCTTTAGAAGAACGAATCTTGAAAAATTTGTTTAGCTATGTGCCAGGTATTTCTAGTGAAGAACAACCTGTAAATACTGTAATGAAGTTTGGCCCTTTTGCGGAAACTTATCAACATTTAACCGAGGAATTGCAAATGTTAACTAACCTCAACGATCCACTTAATGTTTATGCTCGATTGCCTTATAATTTGCGAATTGATTAGTTAAGGC
>JBAVZX010000759.1:0-4414 GCA_049589015.1 Phormidium sp.
ACTCCCACATCTGAAACAATACCTACATCGGAAATACTAGTTGAGGTAACTCCCACATCTGAAACAATACCTACATCGGAAATACTAGTTGAGGTAACTCCCACATCTGAAACAATACCTACATCGGAAATACTAGTTGAGGTAACTCCCACATCTGAAACAATACTCGAACCTTTAGTAAGTGACTCAGAGGAAGTTACCATCACCGCTACTAAAGATGTCACTATTTCCAAATTATTCTATAAAGGTGAAGTCAAACGTACTCAATCCGATGAATATATAGAGATTAGCAACTTGGGCAACAGTCCAGCAAATATCTCCGGTTGGAAAATCACTTCTGGGGGTAGCATGAAGCAATTTTTCACCTTCCCAGAAGGAACTATCTTGGAAGGTGGCAACAGTTTCCGCGTTTACACGAACGAAGTACATCCTGAAACTGGTGGTTTTTCTTATGGTAGTAAAACAGCTGTTTGGAATGATGCCGGAGATGAAGCGAAACTTTTTGATGCCGCAGGAAACAATGTTTCTACTTTAGCTTATGGCAAAAATACCGTTGGTGGCATCACACAAGAATTAAAAGTTCCTCGATTAAAGTTCGTGGCGAGTTATGCGGTAATTAATAAACAAATGTCTTTAGGAGGAAAAGTCACATTTACGGAAGCTTTATCTTTAGCAATTAAGAGTTTTCTGGAGGATGATAGTAATCCGAAAAGTCCTTTAGCTTTAATTCTTAAAGATCCGGCGGCTTTTGGTTTAAAGACTCGTGCGACTAAAGCAATGGCTACGGAAAAATTGCGTTCTTTTATTAATGAGAACGGAACATTGAGTTTACTTCCCACAGCTAAACGTAGCACTGGAGAAAATGGGGAAACAGTGGAGAAAAATTGGATTTTTGAGCTATCACTGAGAGCATTTGGTGAGACAACTTTCTGTTCCGTTGTGCCACGTTAGCTAAGCTGTCACGCTTCTAAATTAAGTAGGTGATGGTAATTAAAGTAAAGATGACCAACCCGCTATATAAACCTAAAACCCTTGCAGCAGAAGCTTTTAAGCTGGTTGGGCATCTTTTTCAGCATTCCGGCAATAATTTGTTGGTAGAAGCTAAAAAGCATTTGGATATAAACTAGGGAAGCAATTTAAAGAAATTTTAGATGCTTTATTAGCAGCAACATTGGATGAAAAAATCGATAGCTTTTCATCTGCTGAAGCTTTATTAGCAGAACATTTTCCTTTAAGTAAGTAACTAAACTTAAGAAGTACTAAATTAGCCAATTAGCCTTTTACAGAAAAATGTAGTAACTGCTTTAGCATATAATCGCTAATTTTTCCATAATTTAACATTTTTTTATTAAAATTTTCAAAAATAAATAAAATGGATTTCTCTTGGAGGTTAAATTAATTTAATAGACTAATTACAGATCGTCATGGTAATCTAATAGACAAAGAACTTAAATAGTACGGTATACAATCATGGGTATAAAGACAGAAGATTTCGTTTCTTTAATGGTTGCTATTTTGGGAGCTATGCCTCCAGATAGTAGTTTTTGCAAGATAGTAACATCCCTGGCTGGAACTGATGCTTGGGCAGATTTTATGGACAAAGAATACGGATCGGACAATGCTTGGGAAGACGATCAACAAAAACTTATACAAGAGTTAAAAGACAAATTTGGAGATGAGATAGATATGGAGGAAGTTATAAAAGAATGGGAAGAACAAGCTAAGTAACAAATAATTGCTACACTCAAAAATGAGGTTAGTTGTAAGCGCTTTAGCGCTGAAGCGCCTACAACGAACAATTTAGCAATTATTTGTTACCCATTGATTGATGATGCTGTTTACTTGATCTGGTACTTCATCATGAGGGCAATGTCCGGCTTGGAGGAAATATTCGGTTAAATTAGGATAATAATGACGGAACTTTTTGCCTCTTTCTTTGGCATTCATCCAGGGATCAGCTTCTCCCCAAATTAATAATAATGGACAAGCTAATTCTCTGAGTAAAACGTCAACTTTTTCGCCTTGACGAGTGCTAAAAACGGAAACGAAAACTTGCGGGGCATTTGGATCGCAAGAAGGACGGTAAATTTCTTCTACCAATCTATCTGTAACTGCACTTCGATCGAGATAAACTTTTTCTAAAGTTTTGCGAATTATCCAAGGTTGACGGATGTATTGAAATAGGAGGAAATTTGCCCAAGATTGGCGGAGTATTGATAATACTAATTCGCCCCAAATTTTTCTGATTAAATCTGGTTCGGGTTGTGGTTCAATTTCTGTAAAAGGGCCTGCACTGTTGAGTAAAATTACGCCTTTTGCGGTGTTGGGGCGTTGGGCGGCGACGCAGAGAGAAGCATAGCCTCCGAGTGAATTTCCGGCTAAAACTACGGGTTTACCAATTACTTGGGTGATAAAATCGTTTAATTGATCGCGCCACAAATCGCCACTGTAATCCCAATTTGGTTTAGCGGAACGTCCGAATCCTAACAGATCGATCGCCCAAACCTCAAACTCTTCACTCAACCCAATCATATTTTTTCGCCAATGATCGGTGGAAGCACCAAAACCATGAATCAACAGCAACGGAGGACGATCGGAATGTGATTTTCCCGATCGCACATAATATACTTGCTGTTGTCGCCACTGCCAATAAGTACCAGGTATAGAATCTTGTGAGGAAACGAGAGTTGCCGACATTTTTTCCAGAATTATTAGAACCTGGTTAAATATCTTAACAATATCTGGGGACTGGTCGTAGGGGCGTACCTGCTCCGGGCGCACACGCAGGTGCGCCCCTACGTCCCTGTTCCGGGCGCACACGCAGGTACGCCCCTACGTCCCTGTTCCGGGCGCACACGCAGGTACGCCCCTACGACTCTGTTCCGGGCGCACACGCAGGTGCGCCCCTACGACTCTGTTCCGGGCGCACACGCAGGTGCGCCCCTACGTCCCTGCTTCCCTGCCATTAACTTGTTGCAAACAACTGATGGCTTCTTCGATTTCCAGTTGGGGAAAATCTTCGTAAAAGCGGCTAACGCTGAGGAAATTTGGGGGTTGAGCTAGGACGATCGCGTGATCGCACCATTCTTGTAACATGGTCATTAAAGCCAAAGGTGCGACTGGAGTAGCAATCCAAACCGCAGCAGGTCTTTTTAATCTTAAAGAAAGAATCGCCACCGCAATTGTCATGCCTGTAGCAATGCCATCATCGATTAGAATGGCGATCGCACCTTCTGAGCTAACATTGCCACAGTAAGGCGCTAATTGTTGTAATTGTGCTTCCGCTTTGGCTCTGGCTTCTTGTAAAGCTAACTGTAAACTTGGATCAGTTTTAACTTCATTTAATCTATTTGACCAAATTACTAACCCATCTGCCGTTACTGCACCAATAGCCAATTCTGGATCTTCTGGACGAGCAATTTTTTTGGCAGTAATAATTTCTAAAGAGCAACTCAGTTTCAGCGCCACTGGGACGGCAACAGGCAAACCACCGCGAGGCAGCGCATAGACAACTGGTGATACAGAAACCCCCGATGCTTTAATTAGGTTGATCTCTGCCTCAATTGCTTCAGCTAACTGCACTCCGGCACTGTTGCGATCGCAAAACAGTACAGAATGTGGCATACTCTTCTCCGTCACTTGGCAGTAGGATTGCCTTTATCTTGACCGATAAGATAATTTTATGCTAATAAAAACTTTTTTTCCGTAATGTCTGACGCAGAACAAGGCAATCTCTTTGACCTTTCCAACTTTAGTTCATCTGCCCCCAAACCAGATTTTCCCCCAAATCTGATTCCCACAGATGCCAAAATTCCCATTCCTCCCGGAACTTACCAAACTATCACCGAGATGGCAGAACATTGTAACCATTGCCATCGTTGCGAATTAGGAAATCATCGCACCAATGCAGTTGTCGGCAGAGGCAACCCCCAAGCTGATTTAATGATAATTGGTGAAGCACCCGGACAAACCGAAGACGAAACCGGATTACCATTTGTCGGTAAAGCTGGGCAATTATTAGAAAAAATCTTAGCTGCGGTACAATTAGACAGTGAAAAAGATGTCTACATTTCTAACATTAATAAATGCCGACCCCCAGGAAATCGCGTTCCCACAACGGAAGAAATGAACGCTTGCAAACCTTATTTACTAGAACAAATTCGCCTGGTTAATCCGAAAATTATCTTATTAGCTGGCGCTACTGCTGTCAAAGGTTTAACAGGCGAAAAAAAGGGAATTACCAAAATTCGCGGTCAATGGATGTCATGGGAAAATCGTTTATGTATGCCAATTTTCCATCCCTCTTACTTATTAAGAAATCCCTCCAGAGAACAAGGAAGTCCTAAGTGGTTAATGTGGCAAGATATCCAAGAAGTGAGGGCAAAGTTCGATCGAATTCATAATTAGCAATAGG
>JBAVZX010000760.1:0-1908 GCA_049589015.1 Phormidium sp.
TGTGTTCATCCGTGTTCATCTGTGGATATCTGTGGTAAAAAAAAAGCCTAAGCTATTTTCAAACTAGCAATTTGTTGAGCAAACCAAGCCGCAGCACTACCATTAGTTCCCTCTTTCAACCGTCCCAAAGTTTGCGCTAACAAAGAAATAGGCAACCCTGCCAAAGCCAAAGAAGAATCACATTCCTGATACTTACCATTTGCATCCAACTGAAACGCAAAAACCCTTAAACCTTGAACATCAATCACCCAATATTCAGGAATTCCCATATCAGCATAAAGCCTTTTCTTTTCATCCAAATCAGTTGCCAAAGTCGTATCCGAAACCTCGCCAATTAAATTAGGTACTCGCCACCGATTTAAATCAATTCGGCGCGGTTCACCTTCTGTCCATCGGGGATAATCATCACCCAAATAAAGCACTAAATCTGGCGCACCTGCTTGTTTAGGCGCTTTTTCTAATAAGCAACCGCCTAAAGAACTGAATATCTGTTCTGGTTTCTGGATAAACCAGAGGATGAATAACATAGAAAACAGTTCGTTGATAGTAGCGTGATTAATTCCTTCCCAACCCATATCAATTACCAAAAGACGGTTTAGATCAAAAAACAAGCGCATTCTGTTATTAGTTTTATCGTCCCGATAAACTAAATACTCTTCCCAACTAGCGGGTTGCCAATGATGCAGAACTTTTGCATTTGTTTCGCTGACTGTGGTAATTGATGCAGTCATGATACTAATACTGAAATGGTTTTAGTAAATTATAGCTTATTTTATATATCAGTCCGTTGTAAACGCTTCAGCGTTTTAGCACTGAAGTGCTTACAACGAACCTGAATTATGCTTTTAATTTTGCGACTACATTGGCGACATTTGCGCCGAGTTTTTCCACTGATTCTTGTTGTTTTGGATCTTTTAAACTGCCATCAGGATTGAAAGCTTCATAAGCTTTTGGAACAGCGATTTGATCGGGGAGGACAATTACTTTGATGTTACCTAAGATCGATCGCACAGTAACCAACCCCCGCAACCCCCCCAAAGCACCCGGAGAAGCACTCATAATCGCCGCCACCTTATCAACAAAAGCCGCCAAAGGAGGCTCATTTTCCCCTGGACGCGAAGCCCAATCGATCGCATTTTTCAAAACCGGAGTAATCGAACTATTATACTCAGGACAAGCAATTAAAAGACCATCATGAGCTATCATTAACTCCTTAAACTTTAGCGCACTTTCCGGCATTCCCTCCTCCTTTTCCAAATCTTCATCAAACAGCGGCATCGAAAAATCACGCAAATCAATATAAGTCACTTCCGCACCCACTGAACGCGCACCATTAGCAGCAACTTGGACTAATTTCTTATTATAAGAATCCTTGCGAATGCTACCTGCAAATGCCAAAAGTTTCGGAGTGTAAGCCATAAATGCTATTTCCTTGCAATCAATTTGTGAGCGAACAACCTTTAATTGCTCAGGGCAATTATAATATAATCAAATCATCGCTTTTGGCGAGAATTTTGAATAATTTGTTGCAATTGTTGTACCAACTTAGGATTCTGCTGTAACAACTGAATTAGTTGCTGATTTTGACTTCCCACCTGTTGTACAAGTTGCGGATTACTTTGAATTTGGTCAAGCAACTGCGGGTTTGATTCTAGTAATTGTTGCACCAACATTAGAACTAACTCTGGATTTTGCAGTAGTAACTGTTGTGCTTGTTGAGTTAAAGCAGGATTTTGTTGAATTAATTGTTGTACTTCTTGTAAATCAGTAGTTTGAGCAATTAAATCAGCCTTAGCGAAAATTCCCAGAGTTAGAAAACCCCAAATACTACCCGCTAAAACAGTAGTTAAACCTAACTTAGTAAATTGCATCATTTTGGTTAATCCAGCGAAAATTAATGGACTGAGG
>JBAVZX010000761.1:0-5517 GCA_049589015.1 Phormidium sp.
AGGTAGTTGGTAATAGGTAATTGGCAATTTAATTACCTATTACCTATTACTAGGTTACTTGCCCTTTTTCTTACCAGCAGTTGTCTCTACAACTTCCAATTCGGAAAGGCGGAAAGTAATTAATTTATCCCAATTACCCCCTTCAAACAACACAGCTGCCTTACCATCAGTAACTCTTTGTACTAACCCTTGAAAACCATAATAAATATCATTGACATTGGTAACACGCACAGCCGATCCAGGCAAAAACATGATTTTCTCCTCAGTGATTACTTGATTATTAGCTTACTATCAATTACTTCTGAAAGGCAGAAGCTCAGAGGAGACACGAAGACACGGAGATTAGAGAACTCTTTAACTCAAAACTCAAAATTCAAAATTCAAAACTTCCCCAGTCCCCAGTCCCCAGTCCCTAAAACTTAAGTCGCTGTCGATAATTTGCTACCGATTCTACCAATCCTACAGCAATAAAATTAGTCAACATAGCCGATCGCCCGTAACTCACCCAAGGCAAAGGAATCCCCGTCACAGGTGCCATCCCAATAGTCATACCAATATTGACAATCACCTGAAACACAATCATTGCCAAAACACCAACAGCTAACAGAGAACCGAAATTATTCTTAGAAGTCTCAGCAATCATCACCAGACGCAGACAGAGAAACCAAAACACTAACAAAACCACAATACAACCCACAAAACCCAGTTCCTCACCAATTGCAGAGAAAATAAAATCCGTATGTTGTTCAGGAACAAAATTCCCCTGAGTTTGAGTTCCATGATACAAACCCCTCCCCCAAAGTTCACCCGAACCGATCGCAATCCGAGATTGAATCAAGTGATATCCCGAACCTAAAGGGTCATGTTCAGGGTTCAAAAAAGTAATGATGCGATTTTTTTGATAATCCTTCAACAAACCCCAGAAAATATGTCCAGCTTCACCACCAATTAAATTAATCGCCACAGCACCCACAGCACCTCTAACAGGCCAAGGTAGAGTTCGCCAGCCAATCACCGCCATTAATGCTGACCAAGCGCACCATCCCGGTAAGTAAACATTAAACAAAATTGCCGAGACAAGAGGAGAACTTAGCAACAGCAACCAACCTGGATTCACATTAGCCCAGTAGAGCATTCCCAGAGTAATCGCCCCAAAAACCAAAGAAGTTCCCAAATCTGGTTGTAAAAAAACTAAACCCCAAGGAACAGCGGTAATTGCCAAAGACCTGATCAAAGAACCCATAGTCGCAGAATTCTTAGCACTTAACAGCACAGCGAGGGTAATAATCAACGATAACTTAGCAAATTCCGAAGGTTGAACGTTAAAGCCACCAATACTAATCCAGCGCTGGGCACCTTTGGCACTTGTACCAGCGATCATCACAAATATCAGAGACAAATTGGTAATGCCGTAGATAATCCAATGCCATTTAACCAGGTTTTCATAACGCCAACGAGCGCATAAAAGCATTAAGCATAAACCGACTACAGCAATTAGGATATGTTCTGCCCACTTGGGAGCATCTAAAAAGGCTTTCAGGAAAATCAAACCAAAAGCCAGACCACCAATAAACCATTGCTGCCAATATTCATGAGCGACATATAGTGCTACTACAACCAATGTCACCAGCACCGCTGCTAAACCACTAAAAGCAAAAACCCAAGGATGCCACCAGTTAGGGGTAATTTGATTGAGTTCTGTACTACGGATCATGATGCCGCCTAAAATGGAAAGTCCCAAAGGCAGCAGAAATAGCCAAAGGTCAGCTTGTTGCCAGGGGAGGAAAAGAGACTTCCACCGAAATGATTTTATTGACTTCAATAACATGGTTTTTTCGATCGGGGTCTAGGGAATAGGGCCATTTTAGATTTCAGATTCTAGATTTTATAACAGAAGGCAGAAGGCAGAAGGTAAGAAAGGATAAAGGTTATATTTTCTCCCCATCCCCATCCCCTTGTCTCCCCTGCCCCCCTGCCCCATTTCTTGACTAAGCTAAGGCAGCAACGGAAACTTTTGCGGCTATTTGTCCGGCTATTTGTTTGAGGGCTTTAGCAGAGGCGGAATCTGGGTCAGCAGCCACAATAGGTATACCGCGATCGCCACCTTCACGCAAGGAAATTTCCAAAGGTACACAACCGAGTAAGGCTACACCTAATTCCGCTGCGGTTTTCTCGCCGCCACCAGAACCAAAAATGTCATATTGGCGATCGGGCATATCGGGCGGAATAAAATAACTCATGTTTTCCACAATCCCCAAAACTGGCACTCCCATCTGCTGGAACATTTTTAACCCCTTGCGGGAATCCAACAAAGCCACATTTTGCGGAGTTGTGACAATCACAGCCCCCGCCATTGGCACTGCTTGGACTAAAGTTAATTGAGCATCCCCAGTACCGGGAGGCATATCCACAATTAAATAATCCAGTTCGCCCCATTCCACTTGGTAAAGAAACTGTCGGATAATCCCATTCAGCATTGGGCCACGCCAAATCACAGGTTGGTCTTTATCAATTAAAAAGCCCATTGAAACCATCTTTACACCGTGATTAAAAGCTGGTTCCAAGATTTCCCCTTGTGGAGTTTGCCTTACCGCTACCTTCGCCTCGGTAAGTCCTAGCATTGTGGGGACGTTAGGGCCATAAATATCGGCATCAATTATCCCCACTTTCGCGCCAGCTTGCGCCAAAGCTACGGCGACATTTACGGCGACGGTGCTTTTACCCACGCCACCTTTACCACTGGAAACGGCTAATATATTTTTTACTCCAGCGATTCCAGTGCGATCGGGCAGAGATTTTTGCTGAGGTGTTTCTGCGGTGACTTCCACTTTCACATCTGTCACCCCAGGTAATTTTTTCACTGCCTTTTGGCAATCTTCGACAATAAACTCGCGCAAAGGACAGGCTGGAGTCGTCAACACAAGAGTAAAACTGACATTGCCAGCATCAACCTTGACGTTGCGAATCATATTTAATTCCACCAGACTTTTGCGGAGTTCCGGGTCTTCGACTGGTCGCAATACTTCTAAAATTGTGCTGACATCGAGAACTTCTGACATTAGTGTTCTCCCCTTGTTCTTAGGGGTGATTTGAGGTTGATTCTTATAGAATCTTAACTAATGGTGGCCTGAGTCTAACCATGATATTTTCCGGGGGATGGTATCGAAAAATTCCGAGATGGCTAGACTTTGCCCGGTTCCCCATTCCCACGCCAACTATTTTTGTTTCAAAATTACTAATGTAATATCATCAAATACCTTCTGATTGCCAATAAATTGTCGAAGATCTTCAATGACGGCTTGACGAATTTCTTGGGCAGAAAGCGCCCGATTTTCTCTCACTATTTGACAGAGTTTTTCTAACCCATATAGCTGTTTATTAATATTTTCAGCTTCCGTAATTCCATCACTATATAAAATTACCACATCTTCGCTATTTAATTTGACTGTTGTTTGATCGATAAAATCAGCTATTTCTGAAACTAAACCGATGGGAAATCCTAAGTCGATCGTATCAATTTTTTCCACAATTCCTTCCGATCGCACAACAATCATTTCCTCATGTTGCCCGCTTAATTTCACCATCCCTTCAGCATAATCTAAAATGGCTAATGTCATATTTTTATCAGAGTTCATCCGTTGCAAGTTATCATATAGGGTTTGATTAAGAATATCTAAAAAGCGGACTGGATCGGTTTCATTAACTTTCTGAAGCGTTCTCACTGCTGTTTGTACCATTAGCATTAATACACCACTTTCTAATCCGTGTCCTGTCACATCACCGATCGCAATTTTCACCCCATCCTCACTCGATAAAACATCATAATAATCGCCCCCCATTTCATCGGCAGGTTCCATATATCCGGCAATTTCTAAACCTGTAACAGCCTCTAATTCTGCGGTTTTTGGTAACACCATTTCTTGTAATTTTTTCGCCACATCTAACTCCGCACTCAGGCGCAGATTTTCCGCTTGCAATTTTTTATTAAGGGTATTAATTTTTTGATTAGCGGCGGCTAATTGGGCGGTGCGTTCTTTAACTTTATCTTCTAAAGTTTGGTAGAGACGGGCATTTTCTAACGAGATAGCTGCTTGTCCTGATAATAATTTAATTACTTCTAATCGATCCGCAGTAAAAGCCCCGGTCGTGAGATTGTTTTCCAGATAAACAATACCAATTAATTGACCTTGATTCAGCAAAGTGGTACATAAAATAGATTTAGGTTGATGACTAATAATATAAGGATCGTTGACAAAATTACCCTGACGAGAAGCATCATTTAAAACTACATCTTCCTGCAATCTTGCTACATAATTGACGAGGGTAACAGGTAAGTGACTTTCTAGGGGAATTGACTGTAAGGCTGTGATGTTATCATCATTGATTACTCCCGATGCTTCAATCAGTAATTGACCCTTAGTTTCTAAGATTAAATAACCTAATTGGGCTCCGGCATTTTGGATGATAATTTTCATCAAAGATACCAGTAATTTCTCTAAGACTATTTCCCCAGAAATAGCTTGAGATGCTTTCATCACCGTCGCTAAATCTAAAGTCGCGCCGGAGTCAATGCGACTTGATGTGTGGGTAGTTGTTGTCCCTTTAATTCGAGAAGCTGTTGAGGTTAAAGTTAATAATTGGGGGTAATTTTTTTCTAAATCTTTGACTTTAGCTGTAGCACCCCAGAGTTGATAAAAGTAACGCGCTTCCTGTATATAAGCTCTAGCTGTTAATTCTTTGCCTTGAGATAGATAAAATTTGGCAGCGAGTTCGTAAGCGATCGCCACATCATTAATGTAATCATTTTCTTTAGCACCTTGAATGGCGCGATCGTAAAGATCGATCGCTTCTAATCTCTCTCCCAAAATTCGACATTTTTCTGCTTCTACTAAATCAAATTTATGCTGAAAATTCATCGGCGCACGATCGGCCCATTTTCGCATTTTTTCCTGATTAGCTTGCACTTGATTCAACAGACTATCTTGTTCTACATTAGGAACAGATGGATATAGGGCTAACCGCACCAAAGAATCATAAAAATGGAACACTTGCACCACTAAAAATGCTGTCACTCCATCTAAATAATTAGCAGCAGCGATCGCATTTTCTAAGGCTTGCTGATGATCTCCAAACAAATAATAGAGAATGAGTTTATTAACATAAAAATAGTGCAGTCCGGTCCGATCGTTCGCTTGCTTAAGCAACGGTAAATATTCCTGCTCATTATATGCTTCACCCGTTAAATCACAAGGATTATTAGAAGTTTGCAACAAATTAATAACTGTCTGCTGAAAGGCTTGATTCCAAATCAAAGCATTATTTTGTTTAAGTTGGGCTAAGGAGCAACTTGCGATCGCCATTTCCCTTGCCAGTTCTGTGAGTTCCTGACCGATAAAATAGGAATATTGGCATTTTTGCATCGCAGCATAACCACCATATTCTAAATTTCCATTTTCCAGTCCGCTTTGATATCCTTTCGCTAAAATAGATAGGGTTTCTTTGGCATGAATTTTGCCA
>JBAVZX010000762.1:0-2029 GCA_049589015.1 Phormidium sp.
GTGTTAATTTCTCTTTTTGAAAGAGCAATATAGCAATTTCTTGTTTTAACTCCTCTTCCGACATCCGAGTAGCTTGTAAAATTTCATCTGGAATAATCACACTCATAGTTGTTTAAACTGATAATCAACTAAAGCCTAATCCTAGCATAGCTCACTATTATATTTCTTAATTCTAACTTCCGATCGCATTCCTAGTCGATAAATTAATTTTAAGGTTCCTTAACCTCACACTCCGTTAACTCTTTAGCTCTTTTCACAAACTTATCGTCAAACGTATATAGCGCCGAACAATATTGACTTTGGGCTAAATGCAAAGCATCCGCAAAATCCAAACCATTTTCATGCCATTGCAGAACATCTGCCATTAAGGTTGCATTAGAAATATGCACATTCGGTAAACCAAAAACATTTCTCAATGCTTTGCAAATATCAGCTGGCTTAAATTTGTAAGCAAAACGCAGTACCCATTCAGTTTCAAGAATTACGGTGTCAGGAATAAAAATCTCTTGCTCCTGAAACAGTTTCAGGCTTTTATTGTATTGTTGTTCATCGTCTTGCGTCAGCAGCCGTACCACAACATTTGTATCAACTGCAATCATCCCAATGCTCCGCTACACCCTGACGAATTGCTTCTTCTAAATCATCGATACTTTTAGGTTTTCCCTGATATTTCAGACAGCCTGCTACATCTTCTAACTTAGTTTCTTCAAAGGGATTTTTGGGTTTTAGAAGAATACCATCACCCATGTTAATTGCAATTAATTCTTGTCCTTCTTTCCAGCGATGCAGCCCTAGCAAAGCTTTAGGAATAATCACTTGACCACTATTTGATAAGCGTGTAACTTCCATTGAAAAAGCATTTCAACCATTAATAAATTTGTCCTAATTTTAGCATGGTAATATCTAACAGTACTATTCAAAAAATTTACTCATCATCAACTCAATTCTACAGAGCGATCGCCCAAAATCCCCGCCTCAATCATCCGATGATAATCATCTACAGACCATTTAGCTAAAGTCTTCATAGCCAAACTCTTACCATTTCTAACCCCCTAACTAAATCTGATCTTTCCCAATCCCCAGTCCCCAATCCCCAATCCCTAGTCCCCAATTGTTGCAAAAATGTTACAATGCAGGCCAAGTAATCCGGGATGACACATGAACTTTCAGGACGTTTTAAACCAAGCATTGCAGCTTTCCACCGTAGACAAAGTGCGTTTAATTCAGCAAATGGCTTTGAACATCGAACGCGAAGTAGGAAATAATCAAGCTAACGCGCCGCAACCACCCGCTTGGAACCAGTCACAACCACCCGCTTGGACAGCACCATCCGAAGGACAAAGACTTTCTAATCAAGAGGTTGACCAAGCACGTTGGGAAGACTGGGCGAATTTCCCAGATTAATTAACTAGTTATATCCTTTACATAAATGATGAATACAAATGAGTAGGGGCGGGTTTAGCCAAAAGATGGGAATACTCAAGGATAATATAGAAGTCAAAACCCGCCCATCCCAAGCCTTTGTAGCAAACATTTAAGTAATTGATATTACCTACCAAAAGGCCAAAACTTCCAATTATATCCATTTCGCGGTATCCCACGAGATTTTTGGATAAACTTTTCTTTTGCCCATCGAACATCTAAATTTTGCTGATGTGCTTCCCACAGTAAACTAGCAGCTAACTGTAACAACAAAGGATGATTTTCACCCCATTGTCTAGCAAGGCGTTGTTCTTCCCAAGTTAAAGCAGCTTCACCACCCAAAGTTACAGGTAAACTCACCAACTCCCTAGCTTCTTCTTCCGTTAAGTCTCCCAACTTAATCACATCGCCCAAATTGAAAAAGTTAGAAGTTAACTTGTAGCGATGTTGGTAATAGTTTAACTTTCTGTGGGAAGCGATCGCCAACATTAAAATATTACTATTCAGCAAAAAAGACAAATTATCAAAAAAAGCATCATTAAATTCTTTCGGATGATGAAACAAAGCTTCAAATCCATCTAAACAGAGTACAGGTAAAACCCCCTGT
>JBAVZX010000763.1:0-8179 GCA_049589015.1 Phormidium sp.
TCCTAACAGCACCAATGACAAATAAGTGAGTACTTTGGGCATAGCAAATTTCTTAGTTTCTTGATTGTTAGGTTTTGTATCTTTTATTTCCATTTTTTTCTAATTCTCCTGAAACTTTTACTCTAGAACGGTGTTTTTTGTTGTGGGATGGCAATAGTTCTTAATCTCAGAAGTGATGAACTCTGATCCGGAGACACTGCATAAGACTTATCTTTAGTAGTAGATGTAGGCTGTTTTGCTTACGTTTTTGATTTTAGATAGTTTTTGTGACAGTTTGATTACAGTTGTATGTCAATGCGATGGCGATCGCGCTGCCGACAAAACTAAGCTCTCACACATTTAATTTTACTTAAAGATCTTTTGATGCCAAGAATTCTGGCCTAGCTTGCTGGGTTTTTTGGAGTATACCTGCTAAAGAACTCCAATCTCCCTGTTGGATGTGAGTAATTAATTGGTCAAGAGTTTCTCGATAGGAAAAGAGCGATCGTAACAACTGCTCTTGATTATAGGTTGCCATCAACACTCCCAACTCAGGATTTCCGCCACCTACCCGACTCGTATCCCGAAACCCAGAACTAGCTAAATTTTGCGCTAATTCTAATACATTCAGATCCGTTTCATTCTGGCAAGCACCAATTAAACTAGCACTGATGATCACTGGTAAATGGGAAATCCAAGCCACAGCTTTGTCATGTTCTTCAGGACGACAAAGATAAAATTTAGCTTGGAGCGATCGGACAATTTCTCCGACTATTTTTACTGATTCAGGAGTAGTATGTTCTACCGGAGTTAATACGTAAGGTTTGCCCACAAACAAATTAGATTGCGCCGCCTCTATACCACTTTCCGCAGTTCCCGCCATTGGATGTCCGCCAATAAAATTCGGCCAAATTTTGGCGGCATCTGCCACAATTGGAGATTTAACTGAACCCACATCAGTTATAATTGCTTCTGGTGAAAGATGGGGAATTAATTGTTCAATTGTCGAAATAATTAAATCTAAAGGCGTGCAAATAAACACCACATCTGCTGCGGCTAACAGCGAAAGATTGACACTAGCAGCATCGACAATGCGCCGTTCGATCGCCGTTTGACAAGTTTGTTCGCGCCGACTGACACCCAAAACTTGATAACCAAGCGATCGCAAATCTAACGCCAAAGAACCACCAATTAAACCCAACCCGATAATTCCAATATTCATCTTTCTATAGTGAAAAATAAAATTAATTATTTAGATGACTGTACAATGAACACCTGTAGGATAACAATCGTGGTGGCGATCGGTAAAGACCAACTCAGCATACCACTTCCAGCATCTACCAAAATTAGCGACTTTCCTCAGTAGCATTAGCAACCGATGATAGCACCACCTAAGATATAACAGGTAATATCGCTAGGTAAACATTCACCCAGTATAAATTCTTTTAGTTAAAAATAGCAGGACATAGACAGTCTGTAGGTATAGTTAATGATTACTACCAGTCCCAACTCTATGCAAAACGCGATCACACATCAGTCTCATAACTCATGCTCTATCTAAACTGCCCATATTCGTCGGCAATCTACCATTTCCAGGAATTATTTGGCAACAAAAGAAGTTTTATCGGTTAAATTTGGGTGTTTCTAAGGTTGTATCATGGAAGTAGAAGAATTTTTAAATAAATATTCCCAAGGAGTCCGGGATTTCACTGGTATTAACTTAACAGAAGCGAACCTAAGTGGAATCAACTTGAGTGGAGCAAATTTGAGCGAAGCAAATCTGAGTATATCGAATCTCAGTGGAGCTAACCTCAGCCAAGTTAATTTGAACCAAGCAAAACTTAATGTAGCCAGACTCAGTGGCGCGAATCTCACGCAAGCAAATTTATCTGGTGCAATTTTGAATGTAGCTAATTTAGCTAGGGCTGACTTGCGGGAAGCTGATTTATTTCAAGCAGCAATGATTCGTACTGAGTTAATTCGGGCGGAACTGAGTGGTGCTAATTTGAGTGAAGCGAATCTTACCGGAGCAGATTTAGGAGAAGCTAGGCTAAGATTAGCTAATTTGAGAGGAGCAAATTTAAGTGAAGCAAATTTACGGGGAACTAGTTTAACAGGAGCTAATTTACAACAAGCAAATTTACATGGTGCAGAATTAAGCCGAGCCGATTTAAGCGGTACAGATTTACGTGGTGCAGAACTCAGACAAGCGAATTTGGGAATGGCGAACTTAACTGGGGCTGATTTGCGGGGAGCGAATTTAAGATGGGCAGATTTAAGTGGCGTAAATTTACGTTGGGCTAATCTCAGTGAAGCCAAACTAAGCGGCGCAAATTTAAGCGGTGCAGATTTAAGTAATGCCTATTTAATGAATACTAGTTTGGTGCATACAGATTTATCTCAAGCTAATTTAATACAGGTAGATTGGATTGGTGCAGATTTAACCGGGGCAAATTTGACAGGGGCTAAACTCTATGCAGTGTCACGCTTTGGGTTAAAAACAGAAGGGATAAATTGTGAGTGGGTGGATTTAAGTCCAGATGGCGATCGATCGCAAATTTATCGTTTAAGTGCCGAAGAAGCCCGGAAATTTTTTCATCAAACATCCCCAACAATTCGGATTATTGTTGATGCTTCTTTAGATCAAGAAGCTAACTTTGCTTTAGCTGCCACTTATTACCAAATATCCCAAGAATACTCTACTTTTGCCCGTCCAGCTAGTATTGAAGTTGGCGAAAGAAGAACCACAATAAATTTAAGAATTGATCGAGATGAACAGTTATTTATTAGTGCTTATTTGGCTGTTTACCCATTTGAAAATGGTAAAAATGTTCAAGATAATATTATTTCGATTTTGCGAACAATTCAGGAAGAATCCAGAGAATACTTGTTCCTAGAATCAGAAAAAATTCAATTAGGAAAAATTATTAGTTACATCAATGAAACCATGAAAGATATCAAAAAAATTAAGCCAGGAAAATACTTAAGTAAGAATATCAGTAAAATTGAATTCTTTAAAGCTCCTACACAAATTACACTGACGAACTCTAGTGAACAAGCTTTAAATGTTTATCAAGATTTTAACTTCGGAAAACGCTTTGTCATTAATAACGTTTTGGATAACCTACAAAATACAATCCCGGATACAAAATTAGCACTGCCACCGATCAATTTGATTTTTGATTTCCTCAAAAATTCTTATCTCTAAATTCATAATCAATTTTTCAATTTTATGTGAGACAGAATTAAAATAAGAGTTAGGAGTAGATAACTCCACTGATTCAGTTAATTCAATTGTCCCCTGTTTGATGGCAAGGTAGCCAGATGGAAATAGAAGAATTACTCAGCAGATATGCAAATGGAGAACGTAACTTTGAGGCAATCAATCTAAGTGAAGCGCAACTAAGCGGAGTCAACTTAAGTGGTGCGAATTTAAGTAAAGCAAATTTAAGTATAGCCAATCTCAGTCGCGCAGATTTGAGTAAAACAGACCTGAGCTATGCTAAGTTGAATGTTGCCAGACTCAGTGGAGCAAACTTATCTCAAGCCAACTTGAATTATGCCATTCTTAACGTCAGTAATCTAATTTTGGCTAATTTAGGGGATGCAGAATTAGTAGAAGCTGCCTTAATTAGAGCCGAATTAATTCGCGCTGAATTGAGTAGAGCGAATCTGACAGGTGCTAACCTCAACAATGCTAATCTTCGAGAAGCAAGACTGAGACAATCTAACCTGAGTCGTGCTAATTTGAGTTCTGCTGACATGAGGGGTGCTTCTTTAATCGCCGCCAATTTAGAAGCAGCTAATCTGCAAGGTACAGATTTAAGTAAAGCTGATTTAAGTGGTGCTAATGCTGCAAACGCTGAATTTAGACAAGCAAATCTCAGTTTTTGTAATCTGAGTGGAGCAAATTTAAGTGGAACAAATTTGCGCTGGGTGGATTTGCGCGGAGCAAATTTGCGCTGGGCTGATTTAAGTGATGCTAAATTAAGCGGTGCTAACTTAACTGGAGCAGATTTAAGCAATGCTAATTTACACAGTGCTAGCCTTGTTCATACCGATTTAAGAGAAGCAAGATTAATTCACGCTGACTGGACTGATGCTAATTTATCGGGAGCAAATTTAACCGGAGCAAAACTGCATTCTGTGTCTCGATTTGGGTTGAAAACTGAAGGGATTATTTGCGAGTGGTTAGATTTAAGTCCAGATGGCGATCGCACTCAAATTTTTCGGCTTAAGCCCGAAGAAGTCAGAAAGTTTTTCCATCAAACATTACCGACAATTCAAATTATCATCGACGCTCCTTTAGACCATGAATCTCACATAGTTTTAGCCACTGTTTATTATAAAATAGCTCAAAAATACCCACCTTTATCCCAACCACCGACTATTAAAGTCGGTCGTCGGCGCACCCTACTTACCTTTGCAATGGAACAGGATAATGAATTATTTTGTGCTGCATTTGCCGCCATATTACCCTTTACAGATAGTGAAGAAACACAGAGAAATATTGTCCGGTTTTTGCAAATTTTACAGGTCAATAATTCTCATGCTGGTCAACCAAAAGAGCAGATCAAAATCCAAAATATTAGCAATTTGTTGACAGAAAGACTCGGCCAAACATTCCAGATGAAATTAATGAAACCAACCTTAAATATTCCCAAAAGATTGAGATTTTTTCAGGCTCATACCCAAACAGTTTTATGCAATTCTAGCGATCAGCATTTGTCAGTATATAATCATCCTAACTTTGGCAAACATTGGGTAAAATCAGCTAACTTTCTCGATCCTGATGAGATTACTTCCATTAAATCAGTGAAATCGACTTTGCCAGAAAGTAGTATAATATTTGACTTTGTGAGAAACTTCCCTTTAAACACTAATTAAGTAGTGGCAGACAAAATAACATAAAATAAGCAAAAAGTACCAGAATTGTGAGGCGAATTGATGAGCAATTGGCGCGATCGCTTTAGCAAAATGACAGGGCGCACCCGCTTTGTTGTCTCTCGGATTTTTATTCATCTAGCAGGTAAAGAAGTCGCCCCATTAATTGGCGTACTGAATCAAGCTGCTAGAGAAGCAATTGATGCAGACGGTGAAATCAATGTACTAGGCGAAGGATTAGAACAAATTTGCGTAAACCTATTACAAAATGACCTATATTGGCGATCGGCAGCCAATGAAGGAAACGTATTTTGGGACGAAGGCGAAGCAGGTGATGAAATAAATTACTTATTTACCGACTCAGCCCAACGTTACAAAAGTGAATCATACAGGAGTCAAGAGGTAGGAGAAACCGAACCATTATCAATCCCAATCACTCATAACTTAATTGTTATGATCACAGTAGCATTTGAAGGCGAAGTGCCTGAATTAGAAACAGATCTTGCCGATATTAACGCGCTCAAAGCTGGTTTAAAAGCCCTGATTAATTTACATTATCAACAAACTCTCAGAGCCATCCAAGTTCATTGGTCACCAGCCAAATTAGGTGATGAATTAACCGACGATCAAATATTGGAAAATTATCCAGAACTCATCCCTCTATAGTTATATATTTGAAAGTCGGAAGCAATTTTTACTACGCTCTAGAGAGTGATTAACCACAAATCAAAGTTCCCGAAAATAGATAGCATGAATATCAATCGATCGACACTGCGTAAAATCACCGTCCTCTTTCTCTCATTAACCTTGTGTTGGACAACCGTCGCTTGCGGAGGAAACACAGTTTCCAACACACCAACAGGAAATCAGAGCGCCCCCACCAGAACAGTTGCCAGTAAAATCAGTGCTGGAGAATACCCCGTACAACAGGCAAGATACAACGATGCCAACGGGGAATACAGCCTGATGTTGCTCAACACACCACCGGGAACACCTGCCAACTTCCGTACCTCAGACTTACAAATGGCACAACTCACACCAGAAGAAATTTCCGCTGGCAAAAAGAGTTACCTCAAGGTCGAAGGCAACGGTCAAACATCCTTACATATTCCCGAAGACTTCAAAATTGAGTATATCCGCGCCGTTACTGAAACCCGCCCTGATCCGCAAACCGGACAACCTCAAACCGTAATCGTCCGTCAAGAAAGCGGTGGTTTCTGGGCACCATTTGCAGGTGCAGTTGCAGGTAACTTAGTCGGCAATATGTTGTTTGCGCCGAGATATTATGTACCCCCAGTTTATCAACCGGGAATGTCCGTAATGACTGGATATGGTGGATATGGCAGTACCTACAGCCAAGCCGCCACAAGCTACCAACAACGGTACAAGGAACCACCAGCGGCGGTCAGAAATCGTCCCGCTTATGTCCGTACCACAGGTGCGCTGAGAAATAATCCAGCTTCGAGTCGCACAGGATTCGATCGCCCCACCCGCACCACACCAGGACAAAGAGCCACAGGTTCTGGTTTCGGTTCCAGTACTCTGAAACAATCAGGTAGATCTACGCCTAGTTCTGGTCGTACCTCCAGTTTTGGCAGTGGTGGGCGCAGTCGCAGTACCTCCGGCTTCGGTAGCCGCAGCGGTGGTTTTAGAAGAAGATAGAAGGCAGGGGGGCTTCAGGGGCAGAAGAAAACTTCACCTTGTCTCCTTGTCCCCGCATCAGCAAAGCCCCCTGGCTAAATCAACTGGGGAAAATCTGAAAACGAATGACCGACTATGTTACTTTTTTTAATAGAACTGAGCGCGTAGGAAAGCTCATCCTTTTCTAAAGGATCGAAAATAAAACGCTCAACTGGCTAACAACCTGCATAAAATTAAACACAGGCTGTATTTAAATTACAGTTCTGAGGGGCAAAAATTTTTATCCCTAAAGCAGACAAAGGTTGGCTTTTAATTGAACCCATCCTCAAAGCAGGAGATTGGGAAACGCGACATCAGCAATACATGAGATTAGGAACTCTTGCTTCATGTTTACTAAGCAGGTAAAGGACTCGACAGTATATAACTGGTTCCAGGAACGCCTGGAAATTCAAGGACTTGAGGAAGATATAAGCAGCAAGTATGTACCTCCCCACGTAAATATTTTTTATTGCTTGGGTGGGATTACCTTAGTTTGCTTTTTAATCCAGTTCGCAACTGGATTTGCCATGACTTTCTATTACAAGCCAACTGTTGCCGAAGCATTTTCTTCGGTACAGTACATCATGAATGAAGTCAACTTTGGTTGGTTAATTCGTTCCATCCACCGTTGGTCTGCCAGCATGATGGTGCTGATGATGATTTTGCACGTTTTCCGAGTTTATTTGACTGGTGGTTTCAAAAAGCCCCGGGAATTAACTTGGGTGACAGGGGTAGTTTTGGCTGTAACTACTGTTTCCTTTGGTGTAACGGGTTACTCCTTACCTTGGGATCAAATTGGTTATTGGGCGGTAAAAATCGTTAGTGGTGTACCCGAAGCGATTCCCGTAGTTGGTGTATTGATTGCTGACTTGTTGCGTGGTGGTTCCAGTGTTGGTCAAGCTACGCTAACTCGTTATTACAGTGCTCATACCTTTGTGCTGCCTTGGGTAATTGCAGTATTTATGCTGCTACACTTCCTGATGATTCGCAAGCAAGGCATCTCTGGACCTTTGTAATATCGGTAGTTAACTGCTGTTTTTTCATATCTCGACAGAGGAGCGCACTTTTAAAGATGTCCGTACTTAAGAAACCAGATCTTAGCGATCCCGAATTACGTGCCAAACTAGCTAAAGGCATGGGTCACAACTATTACGGTGAACCAGCTTGGCCTAATGATTTGTTGTACACTTTCCCGATCGTAATTATGGGTACGATCGCATTGTGTATCGGTTTAGCAGTTCTTGACCCCGCAACGGTGGGCGAACCTGCCGATCCTTTTGCTACACCTTTGGAAATTCTGCCTGAGTGGTATTTGTGGCCTGTATTCCAAATTTTGCGTACAGTACCTAACAAACTGCTGGGTGTATTGCTGATGAGTGCAGTACCAGCGGGTTTGATTTTAGTACCTTTCATTGAAAACGTCAACAAATTCCAAAATCCCTTCCGTCGTCCAGTCGCAACCGCAGTATTTTTATTTGGTACTTTGGTAACTCTGTGGCTAGGTATTGGGGCGATTTTCCCGATCGACAAATCTCTAACTCTCGGTTTATTTTAAACTGAAGCAAGTTTTAATTGATGCCTGTTGAATTTTTTTGTTGTCAGAAAAGTTCAGCAGGCATCAAGCTATGTTTTAGAA
>JBAVZX010000764.1:0-7333 GCA_049589015.1 Phormidium sp.
CCCGAATGCTTCGCCCCTACCCTCTAGTTAAAAACAGCAATTTAAATTCAAATATTCAGAAATCTCGATCTTATGAAAACCATTCAAGCTGTTGCTCGATATTTTCCTGAAAATTGCGGGGGTATTCAAACTCATTTGTCTGAACTGCTACCGGAATTAGAGGCGCTGGGAGTAGAGAGTAAAGTTGTTGCGGCTCAGGAAAAACCAGAAGCAGATACTTACAGTTATCAGGGTGTGGAAGTTTATCGCTATCCGGCTTTTCCGGTACCGAAACCGGAACCTTTATATGGTGGTTCGGGTCATGGTGGTTTTGAGTATTTTGCTCAGTGGTTGAAGCAACAAAAGGCTGAGATTTACCATCAACATCAATGGGAACCTAAGTGTGGTTTGGCTCATCTGCGGTTGGCGAAAGAGTTGGGGATGGGAACTGTGGTTTCTATTCGTTTACCGCATCCAATTTGTCAACGAAATACTTTGATGTTTGAGGGGAAAACAGCTTGCGATGGTAAGTTGGATTTGATGCGTTGTAGTCAGTGTGCGGGTGTACCGAAAAATTTGCCGTCGGCGATGATTCAGGCTTTAAGTCAGGTGCCAATTTCTGTTAGTGAAAAGGCGAAAGGGAAGTTGGGATTTTTGGCTTTACCTGCTTATATTGCGGAACGGCAAAAGGGTTTGGTGGAAATGGCGAAATATGCCGATCGCATTGTGGCGATGAGTCAATGGGTTTATGATGCGATCGCTATTAATGGAATTCCTGAAGAAAAACTCTTTTTATTAAAACATGGCATTTCCGAGTCTTTGGTAAAAACCACTGTTTCTCAACCTCGAAAATCTGATGGCATTCTTCGCATTGGTTTCTTAGGTCGCTGGAGTCCTACAAAGGGAATTCATGTATTAGTAGAAGCGATCAAATGTTTGCCAACTGATGCTCCGGTAGAGTTAGTAATTCATGGTGTTCCTCAAGATGAACCATATCGGCAAAAATTGATGGAACGGATCGGTAATGACTCGCGAATTCGAGTTGCTAATCAATTAAAACGAGATGATATTTCCGCTGCTTTATCTAATTATGATGTGTTAGCTGTACCTTCTCAATGGTTAGAAACTGGCCCGATGGTGGTGATCGAAGCTCATGCTAACGGTTTACCTGTTGTTGGTTCTAATTTAGGCGGAGTTGCGGAAAAAGTAACTCATGGTGTTGATGGTTTGTTAGTACATCCTAGCGATCCAAAATCTTGGGCGGAAGCCTTTGCTTTGTTAGCGAAAGATAGCAGCTTATTTGATAAACTCCGTCGGGGAATTAAGCCACCTCGCACTATTAGTATGGAAGCGGCTGATTCGGTAACTTTGTATCAAAGAATTTTGGCAGAAAAATCTATGAAAACAGCTTATCAAATGGCTAGTACTTTATAGTCTAGTTAAGTTTAGGCTAGACACAATGCCAGTGAAAAAAATTATCTTTCTGGGATTGTGGGATTACAAAGTTAAAGGGAATTTGAGGAAATGTTCAAGGTAAAAGAGTCGGTTATTATTGCATTATTCCAAGGTATACCGCTTTCGATCGGGCAAAAAATCCGGGCATTAGTATATGGAAAAGTTTTAGCTAAATTGGGCAATTCTGCCAAAATTGCGACGGGTGTGGAGTTTGGCGGAACTCATAATATTGAAATTGGTAATAATGTGAGAATTGACCGCGATGCAAGAATTAGAAGCTTGTACCCGAATAGTCGCGTGATTCTCAAAGATGGGGTGTTTTTAGCTAGAGGAGTTGATATTAAAACTCACTTGGATGGTTGCATTGAAATTGGTGAAGAAACTTCGATTAGTCCTTATACTTCTCTGTCAGGGAAGAACATCAAAATCGGTCGATATTGTCTGATTGCTGCTTATGTGGGTATCTATGCTAATAATCATAATTATGCCGATCCTCATCAGAGAATTAAAGACCAAGGTGCTAGTTACAAAGGAATTGTAATAGGTGATGATTGTTGGATCGGAACGGGAGTAAAAGTAGTTGATGGGGTAATAATTGGCGAGGGAAGTGTGATTGGTGCAGGTGCGGTGGTGACTAAAGATATTCCGCCTTATTCGATCGCAGTTGGTGTTCCAGCAAAAGTTGTTGGTCGTCGCGATGGAACTACGGAGAATTCCGTGAAAGAAGCGGTTGTGGCGGGAATTTATAACGGTCATCATGCAGTTGAATTTTAAATTTTTCAGTTAAATGTTATGAAAACAAATCAGAAAAAACCTCGAATTTGTATTGCTCTACCTGGGATTAATTACCTGCCTTATTCGCCTTATGTTCTGAGTACTTTGCCAATGGTTCCTTATTTGGCAGATGACTATGATATTACTGTGGTTTATCGCAAAATTGTGGAGCCGCAAGGACTTGATTATAAGTATTTAACGCTCCTTGATGAAAGCCAAATGTCGGAAAAGGAACGGCAAAATAAACATGGTTATCATAATCCCACTGACTATGTTAATTTGCTGAAATATCAAAGGGTTTTAGAGCAATTTGCGGCAAAGCACGCGGAAGATTTTGACTTGATTCTGGAAAAAGAATGGCCTTTGTTAGGTGCGTTTTCTCTGGCTTTTGCTAAATATAATGTACCTACGGTGCTGTTAGCTGAAGCTGTGTATAAATTCCAGAAAAAGTCGGAGCCTTTCTGGAAAGGTAATGTTATAAGAAAGGCTTTAGGGTTGGGGTTGGATCGTTTGCGTCCGCAGTTGCGGAAAGGATGGACTCAAAAAGCTACTGGTATTGTGGCGGAAACGGAACAGTTGAAAGAGTTTTTTATCGATCATGGGTATGCTACGAAAGAAAAGCCGATTTACCCGATTCCTTATGGTGTAGATTTGGAGATTTTCGCGCCGCGCGATCGCCAAATTTGTCGCGAAGAATTGGGAATTCAATCTGATGCTTTTGTCTTGACTTATGTTGGTTCTTTAAATCGCTTTATTCAAGAACCTGGGCCAATTATTGAAGCTTTGGGTCGGGAAAAACCCAAAAATGTGGTTTTACACATTGTTGGGGATGGTAATAAACGCCATGAATTAGAAGAAATTGCCAGGAAATATAACGCACCTGTGATTTTTCACGGTCGCTTACCCCAGGAAAAAGCAGCAGTTTATATTGGCGCTTCTGACATTTGTATTGCTCCCTATAATCGCTATCTCTATGCAGATGATAAATTCACTTGTGCGAGTTTAAAAATTCCCGAATACATGGCTTGTGGTCGTGCAGTTTTAACTATTCCTTGTGAACGAATGGAATATTTACTCGACAAACAAAAGTATGGATTTATTGTGGAAAATGAGGTAGATTCTTATCGAGAATTCTTCCGCAATTTACCCAGTAAAACTGAACTGGAAAAAATGGAAGCAACTATTCTCAACGATCTGCAAAACTCGACTTTAAAAGACAAGTGTATTGTGTTATCTTGGCGCGATATTGCCGAGATGCACAAACAAGTGATTCAAGATTGTTTGGCGGGAAAGTTTAGTTGGTCAAATTCGCCAAAATCAGCAGATCTAGTTACCCAGTAGTGAAAATTCACTGTTTAATTATTCGTTTTGTTAAATAACTAATGGAAAAGACAATGAAAAAACCTGTTATTGCAATTGGATTAGATGCAGCTGAGCCTACCTTGATTGAGCAATGGATGGCGGAAGGATATTTACCAAATCTTAGCCGTTTGCGCGATCGGGGAACTTACACCAGAGTTCAAAACTTTAAGTATTACAAAGCAGAAACCCCTTGGACAAGTTTTACAACCGGATGTTCTGCTCATACAACTGGGTATTGGTCGCCCTTAAGATTAGATGTCAAAAACTATGATATTGACTTGGTAGCAGCTTACGATTTCAAAGAATATCCACCTTTTTATGCTTTAGGTGATGACTACCGAGTGGCAATATTTGATATGCCGCAAGTCGCCCTTTCCGAAAATGTAAATGGTATCCAAATTTTAGGTTGGGGCGGACATTCTTCCCAAACTCCCAGTCATTCTTTACCCGCTAATTTATTCAATGAAATTGTCAGCAAATACGGCTTGCATCGCGGATACAAAAAAGATCACGCTGAATGTTTGAATTTAGATGAATTGCTCGAACTTCAAAAACTGTTAGAGGAAGGGATTGTTCAGCGGACGAAAATTTCCCAAGATATTCTCGCTCAGGAAAACTGGGATTTGTTCTTAACTATGTTCGGTGAAACTCATGCTGCGGGACATTTTATGTGGCATTTGAGTCAACCAGAACACCCACTTTATCAAGCTTTTGCGAGTCGTTGTCAAGGCGATCCGATGCGGGAAGTTTTCCAAGCTGTAGATAGAGCGATCGGCGAAATTATTAGCAAGGCTCCCGAAAATGCCAATATTGTAGTATTCTCTGCTCATGGCATGAAAGACAATGTGATGGATCTTCCCAGCACTTTGTTCTTACCTGAATTGATGTATCGCTATTGTTTTGGTAAAGCTGCTTTAGCCGAAGGTAAATTGGGTGAAACTTTGCCCCCGCCAATTACTGATGCTAAACAAAAATATTGGTTACAAGACGTTTGGCGGTTGAAGGAAGATTCTAATTTAATTAGAAAATTCTTGAGACAGAATTTACCCAGCCGCTATGTACATTGGGCAGAAAAATTGTTCGCTAGTCACGATGAATTAGATTTAGAAAATCTCTACAAATTAATTGAACAAAATCACCCCGCATTTAATCAACCTGCAACTTGGTACAAGAGTTGTTGGTCAAAAATGAAAGCTTTTGCTTTAGCAAGTTTCTCGGAAGGTTATGTGCGAATTAACTTACAAGGTCGCGATCCTAATGGCATGGTGCCACCATCTGAGTATGAAAATGTTTGCAATGAAGTCACTGAGTTGTTATACAACTTAAAAGATGGTCGCACAGGTCAACCAATGGTGATGGAAGTAATGCGAACTCGCAAGTCTGCGGCAGAAAATGATCCGAAACTTCCTGATGCTGATTTGGTAGTAATCTGGCAAGAAGATTATGCTACTGATGTGGTAGATAGCCCAGAATTAGGACGCATTGGCCCTGTTCCCCACCACCGTACAGGTAGTCACCGATCGACCGGATTCTTATTTGCTCAAGGGTCAGATATTGCTCCTGGGACTAATTTGCCTGAAGGTCATTCTTTGGATTTAGCACCAACAATTTTAAGTTTAATGGGTGCTGATATTCCGAAACATTTTGAAGGCAAGTCTTTAATTCAAAAAACTGCTTTAGCTGGTAGTGTTTCCTAGAGTTAGTTAACTGAGGAAGCAATCATTGAATCAGCAGAAACAGGAATTACGCAAATGGGACAATTAGTAGGGTGCGTCAGACCATAAATCTGATTAAAATCATTAGGGTTTTAGCTTCTGACGCACCCTACAACAAGGGTTCAAAAATGATTGCTTGCTTTTTTTGGTGTGATTCGGTTTTTCTTGATGTTCTGAGTTCATTTTATTGTTTAGAAAAACTACTTAATAGGGTTGTACATGATTACTAAAAAATTACAGTTTGGGTCGAAATCTCAGTTGAAAGAAAGTTTATTAGTTGGGTTATTGGAATGGATGCCCTCGCCACTGGGTAAAGTGATGAGAAGAGTGCTTTATCGGAGTATTTTTCAGCGGATTGGTAAGTCTGTACAAATCCAAATGGGCGTGGAAATTACTAATGCAGCGGGGATAGAAATTGGTAATGGAACGAGGATCGATCGCTATGTCCGCTTAAGAAATGTTGGTTCAGATTGTCAAATTCGGGTAGGCGATGGAGTACGTTTAAATCGTGGTGTGGATATCCGTGTTCATACTGGCTGTAATGGTAGGGTGGAAATTGGCGATCGCACCGTAATTGGTACTTACAGCTGCTTATCTGGGAGCACAATTATTATCGGCAATGATTGTTTAATTGCTCCTCATGTCGGACTATTTGCTAACAATCATGTATTCACCGATCCTAACCGCAAAATTAGAGAGCAAAAACATACCTATAAAGGAATCGTAATTGAAGATGATTGTTGGTTAGGCATGGGAGTAAAAGTAGTCGATGGAGTTACCATTGGAGAAGGTAGTGTAATTGGTGCCGGAGCAGTGGTAACGAAAAATATTCCGCCTTACTCAATTGCCGTTGGCGTACCTGCTAAAGTGGTAGGAAGTCGCCAGAAAATTAGTAATAATTCCGTAAATTCTCAGTTGGCAGAATCAGTTTTAGCTGCAACCAAAGCTGAGGTTTTATCAGAATGCAAATAAGCTTTTTGGTTGGTTATATTCAATCGCAATTCTGGGTTAATTTAAGCCAGAGTTGCGATTTACTTATATCTGAGGGTTTCTGATGATTAAGCAAGTGCAACGCTTCTGGGAATGGGTAAAAATTGAGCCAGAGAACCTACCAGAAAAAGTAGTTTGGTATTACATGGTAGGAATTTATGGGTTGTACTTTTTAGGCGCACAACATCTTTTAGTACCTGCGATCGGTTGGGGTATGGCTCTTTACTTAATAAAAAAACTCTGGGAGCAAAATGAAGACACTCCAGAAGCAGAAAGAATTCGCATTCCTGTGGGGGTGTGGATTTGGATTATTGGTATGTTAATGATGGAAGTCGCCCTAGTAGGAAGTCATCTAGATTTTGACATGGGAATGCCTCGCATCATTAGATCCACAATTAACTTTTTTATGAGAACTTGGGCACTTTTCGCCTTATTCCCATTAATGGGATGCTTGAAAATTCGACCTAAATTAATCTATAGAGCCGCTTGTATTCTAGCTATCCAAAGCATAATTTTTATTATTATTGGTCTGATTGCTTCGGAAGTCCTGCCACGAGGTCTTCTTTACCTTTCTCCTTTACAAAAACTAGGCGGAGTCGGCGCAGAATATTACAACGTATTTATTTATGCTATTGATGGTGAAACTGGTAAATTACGCTTATATTTATTCACACCTTGGGCACCTGCTTTAGGATTGGTAGGTAATATTTACTTGTTCTTAACCATGCAAGAAGCTAACAAAAAATTGCGCTGGTTAGGTATGTTTGGTAGCGCCGCAATGGTTTGGGGTTCTGATTCTCGCTTGGGTATATTGTGCCTCATTTCTCTACCAATTATTAGATGGTTTTTAGCCAACTTTTTGCAGCCTTTTGTCCAAGTTGGTGCGGGAGTAGGTAGCCTCGTTATTGGGATGTTTGGGATTCAAGTGTTGACTTGGTATAAAGATTTTCGCGCTCAATTTGATGGGCAACGAGCAGGATCTTCCAGGGTCAGAGAAGTATTAGGTAATATGGCTGTATATCGTTGGTCAACTGATGCGCCAATCTGGGGTCATGGAC
>JBAVZX010000765.1:0-8506 GCA_049589015.1 Phormidium sp.
CATCAATAAACTGAAAACCGACCCACAAAAACAAGGTAAACCTTTAGTAGATAAGCTTCAAAGTTATTTTAGCGTGCGGGCTGTCATATATAATGAAATCTCCCATTCCCATTTTTTCTTAAGCAAAAATGAATCAAGAGTTAAAAAACAGATTTTCCATCAGCACAGACAAAGGGAAATTGAACCTAGAAACAATTCACAAGTTCCTAAACAGCACCTATTGGGCAGAAAATATACCTTTATCAGTTGTGGAGAAATGTATTGACAACTCTTTTTGTTTTGGAGTTTATGAAGGTGATAAACAAGTTGGATTTGGTAGATTAATTACAGATTATGCGACTTTTGCTTATTTTTCCGATGTGTTTATTTTAGAAGAATATCGCGGTTTAGGTTTGGCTAAATGGTTAATTGAAACAATGTTACAGCATCCCGAAGTGCAAGGTTTGCGCCGATGGTTGTTAGTGACGAAAGATGCACAGGAACTTTATCGCCAATTTGGGTTTCAAGAGGTGAAAAGTTCTGATTCCTTTGCGTTTATGGAGATTTTTCGAGGGAATGTTTATAAGAGGTATAGCGATACTAAATGATTCTTGAAAAACTTTTTTTGAACCACGAAGACACGAAGTACACGAAGAAAGAGAAGAAGAAGAGTTTTCACAATTTATTTAGTATTGCTAGAGATAGCGGTAAAATTCCTGCTTCTACCTTAATTTAGTTGCTACCTCAACTCGGACATTAGAGTGCCATGTATTATCTACTTTCCATATATCGAAAACATCATTTCCTTTATGATCAATTCTACGGAATCCCATCCAGTGATTATCATCTCTAGCTCGTAAAAAGGTTGAAGCCTTGACCCGAATATCATTGTGCCATGTATTATCATCACTTTTCCATACTTGGAAACAATGATGATTAACACTATCAAGTTTTTTAAATTTCATCCAGTGATAGTCATCTTTACCACGTAACATCAAAGCTTTTTGAGCTATTATTGATCCATTTTCAATCCCAGTTTTAAGCAATCCAATTTCAGAAATAGCAGAATCAGCTGTTTCCTGAGCTTTTTTAACAGAATCAGTTGTTTTTTTAGATTTCGTAACTAGATTTTCTAAACGTTCATTGGTAGCCTGAAGTTCTGCTTTCAAATTTTGAATTTCTGCTTGAGCCGATCGCAGTTCCGATTTCAAACTTGCATTCTCAGCCTGTAGTTTTCTCAAAGCCTGTATTTCTGCCTTAAATTCTTCGCGTAGGTTTGTAATTTCTGCGATCGCTCTTTCATAAACACCCAAGGGACTTTTCCAATCACCAGCACCCGCCTTAGTCATAATCTTAATTCTCCCAACTAAATCCTATTAATTAGTAACCATAAGCTATCCAACTCACTCCAGCCGCCCAAACTTTAGTATCCCAATAGGTGTATAAATCAAAGTAAAATCCATTGTTATCTACCTCACCTACTTTTACATTTAGCCTACTGTTCGCAACTTTAATAATATCAAAGTAAGATAGTGCAGCTACTACATTGGGAGGAGCGATAAAACCTTGTGAAAAGCGGATATAACTCCTAAATACACGCTCACCCTCACCTTTTAAAATAGACCAACCAGGAGTATCTTTCTCAGTCCCTTCCCATACTCCATGTTCTATCCTTAAAATTTGGCTTTTTTCCTTATTTTCTGCTTTCAAGCTTGCAATTTCTTTAACAGCATTATCTGTATTTTTTTCGGCAATTGCAAGACGTTCTCCTGTCAATCGTAACAACTCTTTTACAACCTCTTTGGAAGTCAACGCTTCATTTGCTATTTTTTGGACATTAGCAAGATTATTTTTAGTAGTTTCTAGTTCTGCTTTTAAAGCCTTTACTTCTGTTTGAGAAGAATCAAAAGCTAAGTGCATTTTGGCTAGTTGCCCCTGAATTTCTTCCCTAGATTTTGTGATTTCTCTAATTGCCCTTTCATACACACCAAGCGGCGTTTTCCAATCCTCAGAATTACTTTTGGTCATAACCATCTTCACCCATTAACAGCTTTGGAAAGATTTCAGACTTTAGCAAAGGAAGATTAGAATCATAAGTTTTCATAGTATCGTACCAAAATTCACAAAGTACGCCATACTTTATCCAATCTTCTACAATTAGTTTTTTCAATGCTGGAGCGTTTCTAGTTAAAGCTGCCATTCTTGCTGCATTAAGTTGCAGTTGTCCGTAAATTTCTAAGACACTTTTAATGGGTATATTTTCATTTAATTTACTAAGTTCATAGCATTCAGCTAATCGATAAAGTTCAATATCAGAAATTTGATGACCTGCTTTCCAATGAATATTTAGTCGCCGTTTGCATTTATCAAAAACTCCCGGTAAAGGATTGCCTAAATACTTTTTCAATTCCATCCGAACTTGCTCTAGCGTTTTATCTACAACTTCTTCTACTCTATCAATTAAATAGTTAGCATCTTGAAACAACTTATCCTCAAGCAAATTGATATCCCTAATCGTATCCTGAGCAAGTTTATTTGTGGAAACCAATGATTCCATCACTACTAAAGATATCTGATTAATCCTATTTTCTAAAGCTTTGTCTGCCTGAACTACCTTTTCACCAACCGTTTTATTTAAATCTAAGATAGCTTCCTCGCGCATTTGATTGATAGTTACTAAAATTTCTTTAGCTTGACCATCAGCTTGATTAATCAGTAACTCAATATCATCTTTAGTTTTAGTTTCTAACTCTTCTGCTTCTCTTCTTGCTTGACTAATCCATTGTTGTCCCATGTAGTCTAACTTGTCTGCCAAGGGATCTAGTTTTTCGTCAAACAAGCGATCGATCTCTCGTCCACTAGATTTAACAAAATCCCGTGAAACTTCCTTAGCAGCACGTTCAAATTTTTTAACCAAACCTCCAAAGATCCATCCCAGCATTTTGCCTAAACCTTGTTAGCTGATGATTAAAAATTTTACTATCTCACCTAAACTTTAAAAATAGCTAATTATTAAGATATTCTGATGTTTTTCTCAGCGCGATCGCACTACCCAAAAAATACTAAACCTTAACTCCGCCTACCCAACAAAAATCTACATTTGCATTCATCTGCGTTCTAAAAATTAATTTACTCACAAATTTCTAAATCGTGATGTCTCAAAAAAAGACATCACTTTTTAAACTTTCTCAAACAGGCAAATTTGCCCTAACCAACAACAGGTAATCCTGCCAAAGCCATCGCCACTTCTTCTGCACTGTACTCAGTATCTACCAGTTTGCCAGCTTGATAGTCCATGTACGCTTGCATATCGAAGTGTCCATGACCACAAAGATTAAACAAAATCACCTTGCTTTCACCAGACTCTTTGCATTTTAACGCCTCATCAACTGCCGCCTTAACTGCATGATTCGCCTCTGGTGCCGGAAGAATCCCCTCAGCGCGAGCAAAAGTCAACCCCGCCGCAAAACAACCTAACTGATATTCAGAACGGGGTTGTGCTAGTCCCAAGTTCACCACATGACTAACCAAAGGCCCCATTCCGTGATAGCGTAAACCTCCCGCATGAATCCCTTCCGGTATAAACGTGCTGCCCAAAGTGTGCATTTTTACCAGTGGTGTTAAGTGCGCCGTATCCCCAAAATCATAAGCGTACTTGCCACGAGTTAAAGTAGGACAGGCCGCAGGTTCTACCGCAATAATCTCTACATCTCTCTCACCCCGTAGCTTTGCCCCCAAAAACGGAAAAGCGATACCTGCGAAGTTACTGCCTCCACCTGTGCAAGCAACGATAATATCTGGATAATCGCCTGCCATTTCTAACTGTGCTAATGCTTCGAGTCCAATCACCGTCTGATGTAATAAGACATGGTTGAGCACACTTCCCAAAGCGTACTTGGTTCCTTCATCTTGGGCGGCTACTTCTACCGCTTCACTGATAGCAATACCCAGGCTACCCGTGCTGTTCGGGCGTGCAGCTAGGATTTCCCGCCCCGCCTGAGTTTCATTGCTGGGACTGGCAACTACTCTGGCTCCGTAGGTTTCCATCAATGCTCGACGGTAGGGCTTTTGGTTGTAACTCACTTTCACCATGTAAACCAACACTTCCAGCCCAAACAATGCTCCAGCAAATGCTAGCGAAGAACCCCACTGTCCGGCTCCGGTTTCTGTGGTTAAACGCTTTACCCCTGCTTGCTTGTTGTAGTATGCCTGAGCAACGGCAGTGTTAGGTTTGTGACTTCCGGCTGGGCTGACTCCTTCGTACTTGTAGTAAATCTTAGCTGGTGTGTCCAGGGCTTTTTCCAGACGACGTGCGCGATATAGTGGTGTAGGTCGCCATTGGCGGTAAATCGACTGCACTTCGTCGGGTATTTCAATCCAACGTTCTTGGCTGACTTCCTGTTCAATCAAACTCATGGGAAATATGGGAGCCAAGTCATCGGGTGTAATGGGTTGTCCTGTACCTGGATGGAGAACGGTGGGTAGCGGTGTGGGTAAGTCTGCCTGAATGTTATACCAGGCTGTGGGCATTTGGTTTTCTGATAATAGGTATTTGATGGTTTCCATTTCTAATTCCTGAGAAAGTAGAGGTTTCTATTGTCCCCGATTCCGCGAATGAATAATATCGCGGTTTAGGTAAATGGTTGTGGAAACGATGTTACAGCATCCCGAAGTTCAAGGTTTGCGCCGATGGTTGTTAGTGACGAAAGATGCCCAGGAACTTTATCGACAAGTTGGGTTTCAAGAGGTGAAAAATTCTGATTCGTTTGCGTTTATGGAGATTTTTCGAGGGGATGTTTATAAACGGTAGTCTGTAGCTATTCATCGATTAAGAAAGGAGGTTAAAAATTTTAAATGTTCGCCCTCAATTTGCATAACGTCATCTAAACTTCCATCTAATTTTAACTGACTTTCTTCTAAATAAATAATCTCATCTGCTCTACCATTAACACTAGGACGATGACTAATCATAATAGTTGTTTTCCCTTGACGATAGTCTAATAATTCATTTAATAAATTTTCCTCGCTAATGGGATCTAATCCTGATGTTGATTCATCTAAAATTAAAATCGGAGGATCGTTGACGATCGCCCTAGCTATTGCTAATCTTTGTCTTTGACCTCCTGATAAATTCGCGCCAAATTCGCCTAATACTGTAAAATATTTATCAGGTAGTTTATCAATGAATTTATCTGCTTGGGCAAATTGACAAGCTTTGACGATTTCTTCAAAAGTCACATGAGGCGATCCAACTCGGAAATTTTCAATGATACTCCGACTCCAAAACTGCGCTTCTTGTGGGACTAAAATCACTTGTTTTCTGATACATTCTAAACTTAAATTTAGTAAGTTATAAGCACCTACTCTAATCGTTCCTCCCTGCAATTCATATAATCCAGCAAGCAGTTTTACTAAGGTACTCTTTCCACAACCAGATTCCCCGATAATTGCGGTGACTTTTCCCCCTTTAATATTCACATTAAAATCTTTAAATAAATCTAATCTCCCCGCATGATGATATAATATATTTTCACAGTAAATAGTATCATTATCTTTAAATGTCACCCATTCTTTCTGACGATCGTTATCGGTTTCTGAAGGATAATCAATTACGGTGAAAATCCGTTTAATGATAATTTGCACTCTCACAAGTTCAGTAATTAAGCCCACTACTGTTTTAATAAAAACAGTAAAATTAACACTCATACTGTTAAATGCTAATAATTGTCCGATCGTTAATTCTTTATTAATGACTAAGGTACTACCAAACCACAGTAAAATTATGCCTCCAATGCTAGAAATAATCTCAGAGAAATTGAGATTGGTTACTCCGATTTGTCCGATTTTAAATTCTAAATTGGCTAACCTGCCAAAACGACTTTGTAAGTTTTCCCAGAATTGAGGTTCGGCGGTAGTTGTTTTCAAGGTAATCGCACCTTTGAAACTTTCGATTAAAACCCCATGAGTTTCACCTTCTAATACCATAATATCTTTAATTTTTTTTCTTAAAGACATCAAAAATACTAAAGATGACGTAGTACTTAATAAAGTGATAAATATCATTAATAAAGTTAATTTATAACTATAAATTAGCATTAAACTCAAGGAAATAATTGCGGTAAAAGATTGAGTCAAAACTCGGACGAAGGATTGCGAAATAAAGAAATTAATTTCTTGAATATCTTTTAAACGACTTACCACTTCCCCACTGCGATGAGTTTCATAATACTGTAAGGGTAATTTTAATATTTTGCGACCAAATTCTTTGATCAAGCCTAATTGTAATCTGTTAGAAAATTGCATACTTAAGTTAGCTTGGATCACTTGTAATCCACTACTAACTAAGGTCATAATAATAATCGCTATGGCTAATCCTCTGAGGATTTGTTCTTCTCCTCTAATTAATACATCATCGGTTAATATTTGAATCAGAAAAGGTGAAGTTAAGGCTAAAAGACCGAGAACAATATTAATTAATAAGACTTCAAAAAGAATAAATTTATAAGGAGCAACCCGCTGAAATAATCTACCAATTCCCTCAATTTTATCATCAGGTTGTTCAGCAAAGCGGACAGGATCAGGTTGTAATAAAAGCGTAACAAATCCTGACCAATTTTCCGCTAATTCTTCACGGGTAAGATAACGCAAACCTACCGCAGGATCGGCGATGATATATTTTTTGCCTTTTTGTCCATATAAAACTACATAATGCTCCCCTTTCCAGTAAATAATTGCGGGTAAAGGTGCATTGTCCATTTGATCTAATATTTGCGGTTGTGCTCTGGTAGAACGAGCATCAAATCCCAGATTTTCTGCACCCCTTCTTAAACCTGTTAATGTTGTTCCTAATTGTCCTGTACCAACTGCTTCTCTAATCCGATTAATACTAAAATTTTTCTGATAGTATTTAACAATTGTGGCTAAACAAGCTGCTCCGCAATCTTCTTCGCTATGTTGTAAAACAATAGGATATTTTTTCATAAATGTAGATACTAAAACATAAATAATAACTTCCGAAACTTGAATATCTCGGAAGTCGTGATTTTAATTATTAAAATTTAATCAATACTCATATTACATTATCCCAGGCATTTTGGGTCTTCCTACTATTGAAGGAAATACACTTGTACCACCCCGTACAAATACTTCTTCTTCGGCTTTCATATCAGTGAATAAAGCCTTGCTGCGAATATCTTGGCTGGGTTTGTCGGTGTTGTTTTTAGAATTTTGGCAATTGGTTTTCATGGTTTGACCCTCAATTTAATAATTCCTGTCAGTACAGAACAGAAAGGAAAATTAATCCTTATCTGAATGTCATGCCTAACTCCATGATAATCTTGCCTAACCAGTCCGTTATTTTAGCACCACCCCGGACAAAAACTTCTTCTTCGGCTGTAATATCAGTAAATAAAACATTGTTGCGAATGTCTTGGCTAGTTTTGTCGGTGTTGTATTTAGAATTGTTGCGATTAGTTTTCATGGTTTTGTCCTCTGTGTTCATTAATTAATCTTGACTAAGGTTTAGAATAATAGTTCTGGCGCACGGAAGCGTCCACCCCGGACAAAAACTTCTTCTTCGGCTGTAATATCAGTAAATAAAGCATTGCTACGAATGTTTTTGCTGATTTTGTCGGTGTTGTTTTTAGAATTTTTATGATTAGCTTTCATGGTTTTATCCTCTTGGCAAATTAGCTGATGTTTATGGATGCAATTTATGAGTTTTGAGGAGAAGCAATTTAATTAAAAGCATTTCCGGTGTACAATGCCTGGGCCTGACTCATCATATTCAGATCGGATCGTCCACATACGCTGAATTCCACCGCGTACAAACACTTCTTCTTCAGCGGTCATCTCAGTGAATAAAGCATTGCTGCGAATATCTTTGCTGGTTTTTTCGGTGTTGTTGGTAGCTGCGGAATTGTTAATTGCTTTCATGCTTTTGTCCTGTTTGTAGATTGGTGGATTTTTGCTGATGTAATTTATTAATTGTTTTTGCCAACAGGGGGAGAGTTGATAGCTGGCTCTTGGGGTAAGAAAATTTTAATCAATTGGTCTGAGATGAGAGTCAGCTATGGTGATTTATTGTTATGAAGCGCCTGCAATACGTGAGGCTCCACCCCGGACAAATACTTCTTCTTCAGCCGTCATCTCAGTAAATAAAGCATTGTTACGAATATCTTTGCTGGTTTTTTCGGTGTTGTTGGTAGCTACGGAATTGTTAATTGCTTTCATGGTTTTGTCCTTAGTATGAGAAGTTTTTTAAGTTTCGTTTCTGTTTCCTTATGTTTTTTAATGTATCTGATTAAAAAAAAAGTATCAATTGTGGATTTACGGAATGTGAAAAATGTTTTTTCATTAATGCTTCAATGAACTTACGCAATATTGGACTTCCGGTTTTGCTCTGAAAAAAATCGATATAATCCCATTTTTCTGTGAAGCGGGCTTTAATCTAAAAATTAGATCAAGCTCAATCCCTGATTAAATAAGGATTTAAAGTAAAATATATTTAATTAATATTGTGTACCAG
>JBAVZX010000766.1:0-13694 GCA_049589015.1 Phormidium sp.
GTTCTGTAGGCAGGGCTTTAGGTCTAAGGGATTACGAAGATGAACGGGGGCAAGAAGGGGAAAACATTGAACCAGACCTCCCTTTTGGGAAGGATAATAACACAAACACAATCATGTCTGAAAACACTGCTCCTAGCGAATATGATGGCTCATACGCAAGTACACTCATGCCTTATGATATTCGTGTAATGCAGTATCTTTATGGAGCTAGTACTTTCAATAATGATGATACTGTTTACGAGTTTGGTAACAATAATCTCTTGCAAAAAAGAACGATTTGGGATGCAGGTGGTATTGATACTTTAAACTTTTTTGGGTGGAGTGCTTTGCCAGACAGTGTTCGCGTTAATGGTTTGGACTATTACTTTGATATGAATGAAGGTGGACAAAACACAGCGCAAATTGCTTTACCTCGCCAAAGTCCTCCTAGTTCTGTTGCTACTGGTGCTACTTATACAGTTGCTCCTGTTGGTAGTGGTGGTGGTACTGAAGAAACTCCTCCTTTGTCTTTTAAAACGACGAGTTACGTTACTAGAATTGCTTTTGGAACTCAAATTGAAAATTTGGTTGGTTCTCAAGGTAATGATGAAATTTTGGGTAACAATTTAGCCAATAATATTATTGGTGGGCCTGGGAATGACATCATCGCAGGTGCTAAAGGGCCAGATATTATTTATGGTGGTATTGGGGCGGATACTTTTGTATTTGCTCGTGGTGATGGGGGAGCAAATCCAACTTTGGCAGATGTGATTGCTGATTTTAGAAAGGAAGAGGGAGATAAAATTGGTTTAGCTCTGGCTTTGCCATTTAGTGCTTTAACTATTTCTCAAGGTACTGGTGTTAACGCCAATGATACTTTGATCCGAATTACTGCTACAGGTGAATATTTAGCTGTATTATCAGGTATTCCAGCGGGATTACTAAATGCTAGTGATTTCATTAGCGCTGATGTTCAAAGTTTCATTCCTTAAACAGGAGTTAGGCAACTGACACATTAAAAAGATACGTTGTTGCACTTCAGCGATAAAGAAAAGTACACAAGCGCAACAATGTATCTAGAAAGTTAATGGGATGTTACTGGTGAGTTTTTCATTGCTTGTTGGATTTTTTGTACTTGTTTAGGTGCGCCCATTTCTTCGTAAAGTTGAATTGCGGCTTGGAAGTTACTGTTGCTCTTTTCAGTTTCTCCGATTTTTTGATAGGTGCGTGCTAGTTCATAGTAAGCGTCGGCTAAATCTTTTTTGGCTGCGATTCTTTGTAAAATGCCGATCGCTCTATTATGCTGTTCTATAGCTGCTTCATACTTACCTTGATTGCGACTCACCATTGCTAAACCAGTGATAATTTGACCGATCGCTCTGGCATAATTGCTATTTTCGGCGTAATTTAAGCCGCGATTAAACATGGTTAACGCTGGTTCATTTCGCTCTAAATTAGTATAAATCATGCCCATAGAAAAGAAGCTGTATACATGACTCCACGCATTCAGCATTCTCTCAGGAAGTTTCAAATAAGCTTGGTAACTTTTCTCTAGTAATTCTAAAGCTTTATTTTGTTCAGCTTCCAGCTTACTCTGAGAAGATAGTAAAGCTATACTAAACTGAGAAAATATGGCGAATATATGCCAATTAGTATTTTCTGCCAAAGCTATAACTTCTTCGTAAGATTGAATTGCCGCTTCCACTTCCCAAAGAGCTTCTTTACAAGAACTAGTGGTAAATAAAATGCCTATTGTAAATTTCTCCAACTGATTTTTGATTTTAGTATCAATAGAATCTTTGGGTTGAGAATTGCTATATTTGGTTGCTGTTGAACTAGATTTTTGGTAATATTCAATAGCACTTTGAATATTGCCTATTTGTTGGTAAAGTACACCAATATGACCATAAAGCATAACTAAAGAATAGTCATCTTTTACTTTATCTTTAATGGCAAGAATTACAGACATAATATGTTGAATTAAGCCTAACCTACCAAAGTAAACCGTTAGTGCTTCCGGTTCTCCGTGGTAATTAGATTTATACTTTCTTTCTTTTAAAAGTACTTGGCAAGCTAACTCAAATTCTGCGATATCTACATAATGATAATAAGCTTCCAAAGCTTTGATTGCATCTTCTGTAGTATCTACTGTTTCTACACTTTGCGTCCAAAATTCTGCGGCTTTGATATTGGCAGTTTTCCAATCTTCACTAATTTTAAGTCTGGTTCTCGCTTCGGCACGAATTACTGGATGTAACCAATATTCTCCTTTGAGGAAATCTACCAAAGATCGATCGCGCAAAGACTTCACAACTCGAATCCGTTGCGACTCTGGAACATCCCAAAGCAAACCCATCATCGCATCTCGCTGTACAGCACGGACATCTTGATAGCGGAAACATCCCAAACGGCAAAGCAATTTATAAGCATCTGAATCAACTTCTTGCAAACGCTTAAACTGACTCACAACCAAATCTTGTAAATCAGACTCAATTAACAAATTCTTCTGATTTGCTTGCCAATAACTTTCCACATCTCCTGACCAATCAGCTTGAATCACACCACTCAAGATTTGCATCGCTTTAGCATTACCACCATAAGCTTGGTGCATCGTCAACAAAACACCAGAATGAGCTTCAATTCCCCGATTTCTAAAAAACTGTTTCCATACCGATATCTCTAATCCTTCTAATCGATAATCCTGAAAAGTTACAGCAGACTCCCCAAGTCTTTCCCGACTAGTAATTAAAGTTACACAATTTCCGGCTGGATCGGCTAACACGCGGAATAATTCTACATAATCTCGATGCGCCGGAATCAACCGACCATGTTTATCCAAAGCAGGTTCCAAATTGTCAATTAATACTCCTACCCGACGATGAGGATCGCGTAACTTTTGCCGCAATAACTCCAGTGTCACCCCAAAATCTCCTCTGGGTTCCTCCTGAAAGTGTCGTTTTAACCATTCCTCAACAATACTTTTGGCATTAGTAATTTTTTCTGTCTCTTTCGCCATCCACAGTTCCAGAATTAAGTCAAAATTCTGACTAGTGAAATATTCCCAAGACAACCAGGACTTACCCACACCACCCTTACCATAAACCAATATGACTTTCGCCCCTTGTTGGACAAAGGAATTCAGGTCGCCAATTTCCCGCTGTCGTCCAATGAAATAAGGGTTGTGAGATAAGGTAGTACGTTCCGGTTCAGTATTTAATTCCGGTTCAGCTACTTTTGGCAAAGACAGGGAGGGAAGGGATTTTTCTTCAGTCGGGAGTTCAGGTTTCAAGAGTTGTTGCCGTTCGCACTCCCGTTCCACTGCTGCCTGAAGATTAATCTTACTGACTGGTTCTGCCAATACTTCGCTCAGCAGTCTCCATAACTTAGAACCAATATCTTGTCTGATGTAGGTCAGGGTATAGCCAGATTCTTTGGCAATCTCAGCATAACTTTGCCGTAACCAAGCTCCCTTGAATACTACTCTTTCGACGTGCTTTAAACGTCTTTTCTTCTTAGCAAACACCGCTTGATCGACGATTTTTAGCGCTGCTTCTGCATCCATGAGAGCCAATTTATGATCAATTTGTACCAGTTCATTCATAGTATAACCTGACTTTTACTGACTTTTTCCGATCTTTACCTGAACCGTCCTGAAGTTTCCTGAGCTTTTCTGTTTTTTTCTTACTTAAACTGAGGTACGAAAACTACCTACTTTTTCCTTATCGACAAATCTTTGAATTTGAAACAAACTATATTCATAAGGCAAAAGCGCAGCGATCGGGACTTTACTAGATATGCAAAAAAAAATATATCCTTTGTTAACATTGTATTTAAATAATTGTAGGAACCTACAGCATTTTCTAAAGTGCAAATTATCGTAACTTGCACAGGGCAAGGGGTTGAGCCAAAAATTCCAGATATTAAATACTAAATAAATAGGTAGTATTTCTGGATTAATTGCAATTTATCAGACCTAATAGATCAGTATTGAATTATTGGGTTAATTAAGTGATTAACCATTGCTGAAATCAAAAGACTACTAAATTTATCATTCCCTAGTGGTTAGCAGGATAATCAGCCTTTAGCTTCAATAAATCTTCAAAATGTTTCTCCTTTAAGTAAAGCAACTATAAACTTATTGGCGAAAAAGTGTCCAAAATAGCTTGAATGTAGTCCAAAAGTAAGTTGAAAGGTAAAATTTTTCATTTTGGTGTCTACTGTCAATATCTAAATCAGACCAAAAAGTTAAATCACCCAAAGGGGCGATCGCACCTCGAATAAATTTCCTTAACTGTTAGTGCAATTTGTAAATCTATACTTCGGGGCAATACCATGCAGATTCCAGCTGATACTATTCCAAATGTAACTACTTCCGTTAGCGGCAATTGTCCGGATCTTTCACGGCAAAATGATGAGCCAAGTTTACAGGAAATTCTCCTTGATGAATTTTCCCAAACAGTTGGTTCCAAGTCCCAAAGTGTTTTAGGGGTAGCAACCAGAATTGCCACAGAAGTAGAACGGATGTGCCACAAAAGTTCACGTATTCAGACTTCTGGAGAAGTTTACTCTTGGCAATTGATATTGGGACGTAATAGATTACACAAATGCTTGTCTTACTACAAATTAGGAACAAAACAGGGACGTATTGAACTACATAGCCATTTAACTGCTATGATTTATCGTTACGTCGCGCCGTCTCAATCTCAGTTAGGTTTCCAAGGTCGGAAAAATTTGATTGACGACTTTTTACAAGATTTTTATGCGGCTTCGATCGCCGCTTTTCGTCGGGAATACGAGTTACCCATGTTTCAAGCTCGGACTCAGCTAGAATTAGCAGAGTACATGGCGTTTACAGAAAATTATGCCAAGCGCCGCATTACCTTGCCAAACGGCACAAGTCAACAATTGATTGTGTTGCGAGTCCAGGCTTTTGTCAAACGTCAACCCGCGGAAACTTCTGTAGATATCGAACAAGCGGTAGAAACTGCCAAAGGAGAGTACGATCAACAAAGTAGTTGGTCTGCTTCGACAATGCAGCAAGTGCGATCGCAAATTATGACCGAAACAGTCGATCCTTCAGAAGGGATGTTGCGCGATCGAATCATCACAGAACTCTTAAACTATTTAGAATCAGAAGGTCAATCAGACTGCGTAAATTACCTAGTCTTAAAACTACAAGACTATGCTGCACCTGATATTGACGAGTTTCTCAACTTAACCCCTCGCGAACGGGATTACCTACAACAACGCTTTAAGTATCATGTAGATAAGTTTGCCCGTGCATCCCACTGGAAACTAGTCCATCAGTGGTTAGGCGCAGACTTAGATCAGAAATTGGGAATGTCCTCTCAACAATGGCAAGAGTTTTTAAATCAACTTTCGCCGCAACATCGGGAATTGTTGGCACTCAAAAAGGTCAACAAATTTGATGAGGAAATTGCCAAAAATTTAAAATGGTCACTCAAACAAGTTCAAAAACAATGGATGGATCTCTTAGAACTCGCTTGGAAATATCGTAACTGGGACGGTCAAAAATTACCCGGAAAAAAATCTCCTCGACCTTCCGTTAAAAATTCCTCAAAAGTGAAAAATATCTCTCTTGACTCCCAATTGTCTTTAGCAGTTTCACAATGAACAGAGGGAACAGGGAACGGAGAAATGAGGAGTTTAACCTTTCCCCTTGCTTCCCTTCTGTTCTCTCCCTTTCTTCCTTTAGACTTTACTTAACAATTGGCTAATCATGCGATTTGCTTGAGATTCGTAGCTACCACCAAACAAATTAAAGTGGTTAATAATGTGGTAGAGATTGTATAAAGTTTTGCGTAATTCATAGCCGGAATCTAAAGGCCAAACGGCGTTATAACCTTGATAAAAACTAGCGGGAAATCTGCCGAATAGTTCGGTCATGGCGATATCGACTTCGCGATCGCCATAATAAGTCGCCGGATCAAAAATCACAGGTTCACCTGCTGTTGTAACTGAAGCATTTCCTGACCATAAATCCCCATGTACTAAAGATGATTGGGGATGATGATTAGCTAATAATTTAGGAATCGCTTTAATTAAACTTTCCCCTTGGCTAAATTGCCCACCGCGGCGTTTAGCTAATTTCAGTTGATAACCAATTCGATGTTCAGCAAAAAACTCTGTCCAATCTGATTTCCAAGTATTAATTTGGGGAGTTGAACCGATCGTATTATTTACCTCCCAACCAAAACCTTGATTACTAGTAGTTTTGTGCATTGCTGCTAGTTTACGGCCCATTTCTGACCAAGCATTATTGCCGCCACTGTGCCCTAATTCTAAATATTCCTGCACGATGTATGCCGAATTATTAGTTGTACCGTAACAAATTGGTTGGGGTATCCGAATAGTTTTACTTGACCACATTTCCTTTAATCCCAAAGCTTCCGCGGCAAACATATCAACTTGGTCAGCTTGGTTTATTTTGACAAAATAAGTGCGATCGCTATTACTAATTACATACCCTTGATTAATACAACCACCACCTACAGAACGGCGGTTTTCTACCACAAATTTTTCGCCCGTTTCTTGACTAATATGTTCCGCAATTGTTGTCCACATAAGCAAACTCTAAACTAATGTAGAAGGGCGGGGCAAGGGAGAGGATAATTCAAAACTCAAAACTCTGTAAGGGCGGGTTTTGTTGTTAACTTTTCGGTTGTGAGTATAAATTTTACTGCTAAACCCGCCCCTACAACTAAAAACTCAAAACTTCCCATCTCCCCAATCCCCAGTCAATTATTCTGGTTTAACAATTACCACACCATAAGCTTCTGGAGATAGAAAACTGTTAGCGGCAAATTGTAATTCTTCCTCATTAACAGCTTGAATTTTGGCGGGATAATTAAGCATTGGATCTAAATCTTTGACCATTGATTGATAGTAACCGTACATTCCAGCGCGATCGCTAGGAGTTTCCGAAGCAAACACAAATCGATTTGCTACTTGAGTTCGCACGCGAGAAATTTCAGCTTTAGTTACAGGTGCTTTTTGTAAATTGCGGATGTGTTCTGCGATCGCTAATTCTGCCGCTGCTATATTTTCTGCGGGTAAATGAGCCGAAACTTGGAAAATTCCTTGGAAATTATGAGTTGAATTGCTAGCAGAAATATTAGTTACTAAATGTTGATTTTCGCGCAAATCTCGGACTAATCTGGAACTACGTCCTTGTCCTAAAATTGCCGCCAAAACATCTAAAGGATAAGTCTCGGATAACTGCGTCATTCCCGGTACTCGCCACAGCATAATTAACCTAGCTTGCTGTAAAGTTTCATCCACATATTCCCGTCTGACAACTTCCGTAAAAGGTGCTTCTGCTTGCCACTCAGGACTAGGAAAACTGTCAGGAATATAACTTAAATTCGAGTGACATTGAGTAAAACTTTCAACAACAATCTCAATTAATTGTTCTACTGGTAAATTACCCACCACCGCCGCTGTAATTGACTGGGGTTGATACCACCCAGAGTGAAAATCTCGCATTTGTTGCGGTGTAAGAGATTCGATCACTGATGTTGGGCCTAAAACTGGACGACGGTAAGGTAATTGAGTGAAAGCTGTTTCGATCGATCTCTGATAAGTACGTCGTCGGGGGTTATCTTCCGCACGGCGAATTTCTTCTAAAACTACTAATCTTTCTCGCTCAAATGCTTCATCAGGAATACTAGGATTCAGCACCACATCAATTTGTAAAGGTGCTAAATCAGCGAAATCTTTGGGCGCAGTTGTAATATAAAACTGGGTATAATCATGACTAGTAGCAGCGTTAGTGACAGCACCTCTCTCTTCAACCAAACGCTCAAATTCGCCACTGGCTAAATTTTCGGTTCCCTTAAAAACCATGTGTTCTAAAAAGTGAGCCATGCCATTAATTTGATCTGACTCTACAGCAGAACCAACATTTAACCAGATACTCAAATTTACAGCTTCGATCGGCATTTGTTCGGCAACGATCGTTAGCCCATTAGGTAACTGATAGACAGTGGGGGCGTTGAGAGGAGAAGATTTGAGCAAAATCGAGGTCATCAAACGTAGGGGTTAATGTAACGCTTCCTTCATCTTAACTACAGAGCCGGGAACGGGGAACGGTGAATAGTGAGAATTACTACATCAACTAAATTAAAATAATAAATGTAAAGAAAAGTAAATTTTTATGACAAATCACCAGAATAAAGTAATTGTCATTGGTGCCGGAATTGGTGGTTTAACCGCCGCCGCCTTACTTGCCCATCGAGGCTACCAAGTTTTAGTCTTAGATCAAGCCTTAGTTCCTGGAGGGTGCGCTTCCACCTTTCAACGTCGCAGTTTTACCTTTGATGTGGGTGCGACTCAAGTCGCTGGGTTAGAACCGGGAGGCATTCATCATAAAATATTCTCGGAATTAGAAATAGATCTGCCAGAGGCGACATACTGCGATCCTGCTTGTGCGGTATTTTTGCCTGGAGAAACGGAAGCAATTAATGTATGGCGAGATCCGCAAAAATGGCTTGCAGAACGTCAGCGACAGTTTCCCGGAAGTGAACCATTTTGGCAGTTATTGAATAATTTATTTCGTTATAGTTGGGCATTTCAATCTCGCGATCCGGTTTTACCACCGCGTAATTTATGGGATTTGTGGCAACTAACTAAAGCACTTCGACCTGACACTTTATTAACTTTACCCTACACTTTCTCGACGGTGGGAGATGCTTTACGTTATTTTGGTTTAGCAGAAAACCTGCGGTTACGGACTTTTTTAGATTTACAGTTAAAGCTTTATTCGCAAGTCGATGCCGAAGAAACAGCTTTGCTTTATGCGGCGACTGCATTGGGTGTAAGTCAAGCGCCACAAGGATTGTATCACTTAAAGGGTAGTATGCAGGTGTTGAGCGATCGCCTAGTCACCGCCTTAGAACGCGACGGGGGAAAATTATTAATGCGCCACACAGTCAAACAAATTTACACAGAAAACGGCAAAGCCACAGCCGTTCAAATTTACAATCAAAAAACCGGAGAAACTTGGACAGAAAACGCAGATCGCATCATTGCCAATGTCACCGTCCAAAACCTAGTTCAATTATTAGGAGAAACCGCACCTAAAGGATATCGCGATCGCGTCGATAAACTACCACCCGCATCAGGCGCATTCGTCCTGTACTTAGGAGTAGATGAAACAGCTATTCCCCCAGAATGTCCACCCCATTTACAATTTTTCTACGATTACTCAGGGCCAATAGGCGAAAATAATTCCCTGTTTGTTTCCGTGAGTCGTCCGGGAGATGGACGAGCCCCAGAAGGTAAAGCCACAATTACAGCTTCCTCGTTTACAGACACTAGAATTTGGTGGAATGACTCAGATTACCAAACCTTAAAAAGTAGATACACCCAAGAAGCTCTCTTCAAACTCTCCCAATATTTCCACCTCACACCAGAAAAAATTATCCACACCGAAGCAGCTACACCGCGCACTTTTGCGCGGTTTACGGGTCGCGATCGCGGCGTAGTCGGTGGTATCGGTCAACGCATCCCCACTTTTGGCCCCTTCGGATTTGCCAATCGTACTCCCATTAACCATCTCTGGTTAGTCGGTGACTCCACCCATCCAGGGGAAGGAACTGCTGGTGTTTCTTACTCTGCCCTTACCGTCGTTAGACAAATCGATCGATTTTAAATTGAGCAAACGAATTTAGTTAAAATCCGAAAACAGCCATAATCAAAATCGAAAAACCAAAATTGTTTTTAGGGACTAGTAACCGGAGTATTAGATTCCGTTGGCAAAGAAGCTTCTGGGGTAGTGGGACTTTGTTCCTCTGGGGGCGCAAAGTATTCTGGACTTGGAGGTGCTGGAGGATTCAAAATATTTTGCCAGACTTCGATTTGTGCTTTTGCTTCTGCGTAAGCACTAGTCCCAGAGGGAATACTTCTAGCCATAGAAATTGCCCCTGGCAAGTCATAATTTGCTCGATCCTGCGCTTGGGAAAGAATTTGGTAACTCCATTGATTCATAGCAGTTTCCGCTTCCGATCGCAAAGCCGAACTTCTCGGAATACTCCTTAAGATCTGAATTGCCGATACTAAAGAATCTGGCGTACCAGCATTTGCTAACTGTTGTGCTTGTTGCCAGTTCTGTTGCGCTTTCGCTTGCCCTTGCCAATCTTGAATTGCCGATTGTGCCTGATTAGACAAAGCCCTACCCGGTTTAATTTGTTGAGCAGTATTAATTGCTGCCGCGAAATTACCTGAATTAGCTAATTGTCTTGCCTGATCTAAATATGGCTGGTCTTGAATTCGTTGAATTTGGCCACTCCATTGGGAAATTTTATTTTGAGCTTCGCCATACAACGCTCGACCTCTGGCAATTTTAGCAGCTTCATTAACTGCTGCGACCAAAGAAGTCGGATCTCCCAAGCGGGCTACTTGTTCAGCCCGAGTCAAAAAAGGGCGATCTTCAGTTGTTTGAATCTGAGCTTGCCATGCAGCAATTTGTTGTTTTGCTTCCTGCGATCTGGGATTATTATCTGGAATTTGTTGTGCTTCTCTGATTGCCGCCTGTAAGTCATTGGTACTACCCATACCTGCCAGCTGACGGGCTTTATCTAACCTTGCTACATCTTGTTGTTCTTGTTGCCAACGCAATAACCAATCTTGAGCTTTATTATACAAAGGTCGATTCGGGCTAATTCTTTGCACTTGGTTAATTGCCGTATCTAAACTAGCCACTGTTCCGTCTTGAGCTAAAGCTAGAGCTTGTGCCAAGTTGGTGAAGTCTTCTACATCACCCTGCAAGTTGATAATCGAGGGAATTTGCCGGATTATAGATAAGGCTCCATCTACATCTTGATTATCCAACTGTGTCTGGGCTAAATCCAGCATTTTTCGGCCAAATTCGACTATTGCGGATTTAGAAGCTTCGTAAAGATAGCTTTTTGAACCGATACCTTGGGCTAATTTAATTGCTTCTAAAAGGTTTTTTACACCGCCAGAGCGTGCTAATCTCCGAGCTTTGGTTAAACTTTCGCCATCTTCCCTAGCTGAGGCAATAACTTGGGTAATTTCCTCATATTTTGTGGTTTCCCAATATTTGTTGCCGATGTAAAGCAAGCGTACTGCTTCCCGGAAAGCTTGAGTCCAGTTTTCTTTACGGACTTCTGCTTCGGCGGCTCGATAGTAACCTTCTGCCTTTGTCCAAACAGCACGCCACTTATCTATGCGTTTTTCTACCAGGGTATATGCGGGAACATCCGAGGGAATTTTTCTCGCTGTGGCGATCGCTTCATCTAATTTACCAGTGTCAAAGGACTTATCTGCCAAATTTAAAATATCTTGCGACCATTCTTTGATCAGTGAGTTTGCTTCATCCCGCAATGGGTGATCTGGAGGCAGACTGTTTACCAGAGAAATTGCTTCCAGCAAGCCTTTCACCGTCTGCTTATTCGCTAATATTTCCGCGCAGGAAATCCGCTCTGATGCTGAAGCTGTCATCAAGTTAATTGAGGAACAGTTGGGCTGCGCTGGCAGCGTTAACAATAAAGTTACTGCCAGTGTTCCCACTCCGCCAGCGCTAATTGTTGCCAACCCTACCCAAAATTGCCACTGTCCGGTTAACTGTTGTACAGCCGGAGGCATTTTGATCTGCACTTGTTTTAACTTTTGACTGATTTGCTTGAGTTTCCCTTTCTTGGTAACTTCACTTTCTGAATTATTGTCAGCCCGTTCTTCTACCGTGACAGGCGCTTCATACTCGTTGCTCCCTGGGGAAACTGAAGCGTTAACTTTTAATTGTTCATGCAGCGTGCCATGAGGCGTAACAGTGTTATTTGGAATCAAAGGAGGAATTGATCGATTTTTATTTCCTTGCTCTGACGCTTTCATCGGCGACCATTGGTTTGGACTTCCCCGTTCTCTCATAGCTCACACCAAAATAATCGTGCATTAACCTGGCTAGCTCGAATATGCAGTGGTAGCTATCCTACCCCTCTAATTCCAAAAAAGCTAGATTTTGGGCAATATATATTTTAATTACCATCCTCTAAACAATTTGTCACCTAATTTCAGCCAGAAGATTCTGCCCGTAAATCACAAATCAGTTGAGCTAATTCATCGCTGCTGGCTTGATAAACTTCTCCACAAAAATGGCAAGTAGCCTCAGCACCATCATCTTTTTCGATCATGTCCAGCAATTCCGCCTCTCCCAAAAGTTTCAGCGCTCCTAAAACTCGCTGGTAGGAACAGTTACACTGAAAGCGTAGCAGCTGGACTTCTGGTAATTGTACTAGACCCATATCTCCCAGCAATTCCTGAAAAATATCTGGTAATGTCTTACCTGCCTGTAACAAAGGCGTAAATCCTGACAATGCCTCTACCCTAGACTCTAGAGTGTTTACCAAGGCTTCATCCGATTCCGCTTTCGGCATCACTTGGATCAAAATACCTCCAGATGCAGTAACTACACCAGCCTCGACAAACACCCCGACTACTAAAGCTGAAGGTGTTTGTTCCGAAGTAGCCAGGTAATAAGTCATATCATCGCCTATTTCCCCAGAAACTAGTTCTACTGTACTAGAGTAAGGATAACCATATCCCACATCTCTGACTACGTAGAGATATCCATCCTTACCTACTGCGCCCCCTACATCTAGTTTGCCTTTCGCATTCGGTGGTAATTCAATTCCAGGGTTTTCCACATAACCCCGCACTGTACCATCTAACCCAGCATCAACTAAAATTCCCCCTAAAGGGCCATCTCCTTTCACCCGAATATTTACTCTTGATTCAGGTCGCTTCATACTGGAAACTAACAATAATCCTGCTGACATCGTGCGCCCCAAGGCAGCTGTCGCTACGTATGACAGTTGATGTCGCCGTCTCGCTTCGTCTGTCAGGCGTGTTGTAATTACACCAACAGCACGAATTCCTCCATCAGCAGCAGTGGCTCTAATTAACTGATCGGCCATGTAAATTCCTTACATTTCTTAACATCTCCTATCTTAAAGCGAGCCAGAGGACTCCCGCTACACCGGAAGGTTTATAGCAGAAGGCAGAAGGCAGAAGGTATGATCCAGAAAAATCTATGGTTTGAGCATGATTTGGGCAACCAAGGATGGCTTAATCACCTTGGCGGTTGCTATAAGCGTCAGCTAAAAGGTTTCACTTGAATCCTTTTGCCTTGTACCAAGACGACAAGGAAATGTTAAGGTACTGAAAAATATCGTTAGTTTGGCAATTAATTTAATTTATGCTAGGTAATTTTCAACATAGTAATTTGCGAATTGAGGTGGAAGCAGAAGAGAATACGATTAGAGAAAGTCTGCTCTATCCCAGGAAATTGCAGCAGTGGTTATGGCCTCAAAGTTTAGATTCTAATTTACCAGAGGAATTTCACACTGGATTAAAGTTTAATAGTTGGCTAGGTCCGATCGCAATTCAACACCAAATTGATGTGGCAGAATCTAACCATCTTCGCTTGATCTTAAGTCAAGGAATTGATGGTTTTCACGAATGGTATTGGGGTAATGGTTGGGTTCAATCTCGCTTGGAAGGTATCTCTGTACTCCCATTGAATTTAGCACAAACTTTCGGTTTGCTGAGATTAAAGGAATTTCTCACTCATAATCAAGCTAATACCAATTCTCTGTAAAATTGCTATCCAGAATGGAGCCAGAGGACTCCCGTTACACCGAAGGTTAACGGGAGATGAATGGCGACCAAAATAT
>JBAVZX010000767.1:0-2062 GCA_049589015.1 Phormidium sp.
TCCCAAGGTTACGACTGTGAAAGCATGGTAGAAGCAGAACCAGCAATTCGTCAACTTTTAAAGTTAGATTTTGAGCCAAAAGTTTCCGCCACAATTAAGCGATACTTCCGCCAAACTATCAACCAAACAATTAACACCCAATTGTTACCAATGGCGACTTACCAAGCAGATGAAATCTTGCAACAATACAATCAAGCCCGTGCATATTTAGAGCAAACTTTGGCGCAAGAAGCCGAAGAAAAAATTGCCCGAAATAATCGCTTCTTGCAAGAAGTTAAGCAAAAAATTGCGGAATACAATCAAGCAATTTCGGGAATCAACGCTTGCTTACAAGCTATGCAATTGTATGAAAAAATTCTCCCAGAAATCCGCGAAGGTGATTTTATTCCCGTTGTTGTGAACGAGGAGAGTACAGAAGTTCCAGAGTAAATAGTAAGTAAGTAGGGTGCGTTAACGCAGTGTAACGCACCGAAACTTTCAAAGAATGAGCTTTTTTCACAAAACTTAAGCTGAGAATCTCTATGTCTGAAGAATTTGAAATCCTTGAACCTAACGAAGTTGTGACAATACTTGAGGAAGATGACGACTATCTGGTTGTATTGTCACATAATACTTTTCGAGCAGCTGAATTTGTCGTAAGAGCGAACAAGCCTTTTAGCGAAGGTATTGTCAGAAATAGATCAGGATACCCTTCTGATCTTTCAGATAAATGGTTCTACACAGGTATTGATTGTGAAATATTAAAGCCTGGTGCTAAAAACTGGCAAAAAGGAAAAGTTAGAATCCGAGTTAGCTTAGAATTTTGTCCTGATGAACCAGAAATAGAAGAAGAATCTCTAAGCAATCAGTTAGGAGTTGATCCACCAGAATCGCCACTTGACGATTTACGACGGATGATGAATGACAATAGTAAATAGGACAATTACAACTTCAGGAGATTAACATGGAATACAATTACTATTTGCAAAATTGCGGAGATGATTCTGTTATATCTTTTTCCCCTTTTACACTGGTTAGAGTAGATAGATTTAAGAGTGTAATTGACTCAGCATTTAGTGCTTATAACTTACAAGATCCAATTAAAAAATCTTTCGTAAACTCTGAATTTAAGCTTGGTTGGTCAGATACCTGGTATAAGGAGGGCGTAACTTGTGAAATTTTAAAAATCGGTGCTAAAGGTTGGCAAAAAGGAAAAATCCGAGTAAGAGTTTCTTTAGAATTTGAACCAGAAGAACCAGAAATTAAAGAACCAGAATCACCGCTTGAGGACTTAAGACGAAAGATCAATGATAATAGTTAGTAAACCATAAAGATCAACAAAATCTTTTGCTGACTAACCATTCACCTTAATAAATAAGGCTAAAAAGCTTTATTTGTTAAGGTGAATGCCCAAACATTAAGGATTTATTAGCAATAAATCCAATTTTTTGCTGCCCTCAAATATAGAAAATCACCTAATAATGAAAATCCCATATAAAGTTAAGAAATGTGTTTTTAGCTATGATAGACAAAAGCAGTTTGATATATTTAATGAACACATATTTCAGTCACAGAAGAATGAACAAAAAAGTAGTTGAGAGAATAGTTGCTTTTAATCAGGGTCGCAATCCAGAATTATTGCAAAGAAAATATCAATTAATGCAGCAAGATCCCTTTGTCTTCTTTCGCGGAACTTGCCATTTATTTTATGAAGATTGGCCCAAAGAATCCCTGTTAAACCAAGCTCCTACTGTTTGGAACTGCGGTGATTTACACTTACAAAACTTCGGCAGTTACAAAGGAGATAATCGCTTAGTTTACTTTGATATTAATGATTTTGACGAGGGAATACTTGCTCCTTGTACTTGGGATATAACTCGTTTAGTCACTAGCATATTAGTTGGTGCTAGCACCATTGGGGTACAAGAATCAGAAGCAATGGCTATTTGTTATGAATATCTAGATAGCTATACTAATACCTTAGCTAAAGGTCAAGCTCGAACTGTGGAAAAAGAAACAGCACAGGGTATGGTAAAGGAACATTTAGAAAGTTTAACCTTCAGAAAACGGAAAGATTTTTTAG
>JBAVZX010000768.1:0-7234 GCA_049589015.1 Phormidium sp.
TGACAAAATCTGCATCTTTTAATGCAGGTTCTACATCCCAATGTAAAAATAATTTACGTTCAGAAATTGGGGAATTTTCCTGATTTTCTGGTATCCAATTGGCAAATAGCTTTGGTAACAGAGTTGGTGGGCCTGCTAAGTGGACTTCTGCTCCGGCTGCGGTTAAACTCCAAATATTAGATCTGGCTACCCGTGAGTGAAGAATATCGCCCACAATTGTAACTTTTTTGTTTTGCAAAAGTTCGATTCTCGGTTGTTTTGGATCTAAAACGGAACAAATTGTAAACAGATCTAGTAATGCTTGTGAGGGATGTTCATGTTGACCATCGCCAGCATTCAGTACACTGACTTGGGATTGTAATCGATCCATTTCCGATGCGATCGCTTGTGGTACCCCAGCTTCACGATGACGAATTACCATAATATTAGTACCCATAGCTAGGTAGGTTTTCGCCGTATCTAAAATCGTTTCCCCTTTAGTTAATGAAGAGGTTGCTGGAGCAAAACTGAGTGTATCTGCTGAAAGTCTCTTAGCTGCTAGTTCAAAACTGTTGCGAGTCCGCGTCGATGGTTCAAAAAACAAATTAGCTACCACCTGTCCTTGTAGCGTTGGTACTTTCTTCATCCTTCGGGAGAGCACTTCTTGAAAACTAGCGGCTGTCTGCAAAACGGTATCGTACTCTGCTGGTAAGAAATCAGCTAAGGAAATAATGTGGTGGCGTGTCCAAATACTACCCATATAATGTAATAACCTAGATTATTAACCCTCTTTTTCACTCGTTTGACTAAGTTTGAGTCGGCTACACCTAAAAAATTATACTGTGTATATACTTAAAGCAATAATAAAGTTTTTTCTTAGTTCAAGATCATGGTTAAACCTAGAATAATCAGTGAGATAAGTCTAAAGAGGAATAAGTTAAAATAAATTACCAGCAAATTAGGGCGAGAAAAATTTCAGTCATCCAAACATCAGCATTAACTTTTTGTATAATTATGAACTTTTAAAATTTAATCTCTCAGAACCTACTCACAGAGTAAAGGAAAACTTTTCACAAAATCATGTTTGATACAATACACCGCTTCTATGGGGAGAGTAAAAATGAAAACTGCACTACCTAGCAATCAAGCAAAAAGACTAGAAGTGCAACATCAGTATGAGATACTCAGCACAGATGCTCAAGTAGCATTGGACGATATTGTTCATCTAGCCGCACAAATTTGTCATACACCGATCGCGATTATTAATCTGATTGATAATGACAGACAATGGTTTAAAGCAAAAGTCGGGATAGAACTAACAGAAATACCAAGGGATATAGGTTTATGCCCGATTTGTCTTCAAGAATGCGATTTATTGATTATTCCTGATACTTTAACTGATGAGCGTACTAAAAATAACTCAGTAGTCACATCCTATCCATACATCAGATTTTACGCAGGTGTTCCTTTAATTTTACCTGGAGGAGAAGCGATCGGGACTCTTTGCGTAATTGACCAAAAACCCAGAGAAATTACTGCTGAACAAATTGAAGCATTGCAAGCGCTAGCTCGTCAATTAATTAATAATTTAGAATTACGGCATACCATTACCAAGCTGAACTATGATTATAAACAAGCAGTATTAGAACGCGATCGCTTTTTTACCCTGTCATTAGACTTAATCTGTATTGCTGGATTTGATGGTTATTTTAAACGATTAAATCCAGCATTTGAAACAACATTAGGATACAGCCAAGCCCAACTCCTAGCAACACCATTTCTGAATTTTGTACATCCTGAAGACCAAACAGCAACTATTGCTGTTGTCGAAAAGTTAAAAGCAGGCTTACCTGTAGTTAATTGGGAAAATCGTTACCGTTGTCAAGATGGTTCTTATAAATGGCTTTCTTGGAAAAGTATTTCCTTACTACAAGAAGGCTTGATTTATGCCACTGCCCGTGATATGACAGAAATTAAACGTAGCGAAATTGCACTCAAAGAAAGCGAAGAAAGATGGCAATTAGCATTATGGGGTAACAAAGATGGGATTTGGGATTGGAACTTAGAAACTAATCAAGTATTCTTTTCCGTCAGATGGAAAGAAATGCTTGGCTATACAGATAGCGAAATTACTAATCATCTAGATGAATGGGTAGTCCGAGTTCATCCCGATGATTTTACTAAAGTCATGCAAGCTATTAATGAACATTTAGATAAAAAAACGTCTTCTTATATCAATGAATATAGATTGCTCTGTAAAGATGGCACTTACAAATGGATTTTAGACCGAGGTCAAGCACTTTGGGATAAGCAAGGAAAACCGATTAGAATGGTTGGTTCCCATACAGATATTAGCGAAAGAAAACAAGCAGAAGTATTATTGAGAGAACGTCAAATATCCCTAGCGCAACAAGAAGAATTACTGCGAAAAGTTTTAAATAGCATTCCTGTAGGAGTTTGGATTACAGATAAACAAGGGAAGATTTTACAAGCAAATCCCGCTGCTTGTAAAATCTGGGGTTTAAAGAAACAGAACTTTGATTTAGCAAATTTAACCTTTGGATTAAACTCTCCTGACACCCCCAACTCCGCTCAATTTAAAGCTTGGTGGACAGATACAGGTAAGCCGATAAAATCTCAAGAATGGGCACCTTATTTAGCTATAACCAAAGGAGAAATTACCATGAATGAGTGCATCGATATTCAGCGTTTAGATGCCACTCGTAAAACTATTTTGAATTCGGCTATTCCCTTAAGGAATGATCGGCAAGAAATCATTGGTTCAATAGTTGTTAATCAAGATATTACTGAACAACAAATCTTTAAACAAGCTCTTTGGGAAAATCAACGTTTATTCCAAAAAATAGCTGATGCTACACCAGAAATACTCTACCTTTATGACCTAATTTCTGACCAAAATATCTATGTAAATCAACAGATCACAGAAATTTTGGGTTATACTCCTACAGAAATTCAACAAATAGAAGGTTTAATGCAAAAACTAGTTCATCCAGAAGATTTTCCTAAACTTCGAGAAAGCTTTCAAGGTTTAGCTGAAGCAAAAGACGGAGAAGTAATTGAAAGCGAATATCGGATGCAATGCGCCAATGGTGAATGGTGTTGGTTAATTAGTCGAGATGTAGTTTTTAGCAGAACTCCTGAAGGTTTATCTCATCAAATTCTAGGTACTGCTACTGACATTACTAAGCGCAAACAAGCAGAAGTAGAATTGCGAGAAGTGAGTATGGCATTAGCAAATGCTGTGGAAGGAATTTCTCACTTAGATGCTAATGGTTACTATCGTGCTGTGAATAAAGCTTATGCTAATGCTTGTGGGTATGAACCAGAAGAAATGTTAGGGATGTTTTGGCAAAAAACTGTATATCCCGAAGATTTAACCAAACTGGAAAATGCTTACCAAGAAATGCTTTCCAAAGGCAAAGTGGAAGTGGAAGTTAGAGGAATTCGCAAAGATGGCTCGCATTTTTATAAGCATATAGTTATGGTAGCTGCTTACAACAAAGAAAAGCAGTTTACTGGGCATCATTGTTTCATGAAAGATATTACTGAAAGAATGCAATCAGAGCAAAAAATTCGGGAACAAGCTGCCCTTTTGGATATTGCCACTGATGCAATCTTTGTAAAAAATATTAATAATAAAATACTGTTTTGGAGTCAGGGTGCAGAACGGCTTTATGGTTGGACAGCAGCCGAAGCGATCGGCAAAGATGCTAATGATTTTTTATATAAAAATCCGATCGATCGTAACCAAATTCAGCAAACTCTCTTAACCAAAGGAAAATGGCAAGGAGAACTTCGCAAAGTGACTAAAAATGGCCAAGAAATTATTGTGGAAAGTCGCTGGACATTAGTATATGATGAAGCCGGAAAACCTAAATCAATTTTAGTAGTAAACACAGACATTACCGAGAAAAAACAACTAGAAGCTCAATTCCTCCGCGCCCAACGGATGGAAAGTCTGGGGACTTTAGCTAGTGGGATTGCTCACGATTTAAATAATATTTTGGCACCAATTTTAATGGCTGTGCAACTTCTGGAATTACAATTAAAAGATGAACGGAGTATGCGATTATTGCCAATCCTGAAAAATAATGCCAAACGAGGCGCAGAATTAGTAAAACAAGTGTTATCTTTTGGGCGAGGAATTGAAGGCGATCGCACCATTATTCAAGTGAGACATTTAGTAGCAGAAATTCGTCATATCGCCAAAGAAACTTTTCCTAAATCCCTTGAATTATATATAGATTTATCCGCAGAACTTTGGACTGTTTTAGGAGATGCCACACAACTACATCAAGTATTAATGAATCTTTGTGTAAATGCTCGCGATGCCATGCCTAACGGCGGAACTTTGAGCATTTGTGCGGAAAATATTGTGGTCGATGAAAAGTATGCTAAACTCAACATTGATGCTAAAGTTGGTTCATATATTGTCGTTACAATAGCAGATACAGGAATCGGAATTCCTGGGGAAATTATCGATCGCATTTTTGAACCATTCTTTACTACCAAAGAACTTGGGAAAGGTACAGGACTTGGCTTATCCACAGTACTGGGAATTGTGAAAAGTCATGGCGGCTTTATCAATGTTTATAGTGAACTTGGAAAAGGTACAGAATTTAAGGTTTATTTACCAGCTTTAGATGCCCAAGAAAATCAACAAATAGAAGAAACCCAAATACCAAAAGGTTCGGGAGAATTAATTCTCGTAGTTGATGATGAATCTGCCATCCGTGATATTACTATAACCTCATTAGAAACTCATGGTTACAAGGTAATTTCTGCTTGTGATGGTCAAGAAGCGATCCCTATTTACCAGCAAAATCGAGACAAAATCAGTTTAGTATTACTAGACATGATGATGCCCAATATGGATGGTTATAGCACTATAAATCAATTAGAAAAAATCAATCCTAATTTAAATATCATTGCCATGAGTGGACTAACAGCTAATGCGGTAAATGCCGCAGCCGCAAGTAAGCAAGTAAAAGGCTTTCTTTCTAAACCCTTCACTGCTGAAGAATTATTAGTCACTATTCAAAAAACACTGCATAAGCACGATAAAACAGAAGCAAATGAGTAAGCTAAAAACTCTGCAATCTAGACAGAGGGTGTTCTTGGTTGGTTTAATTGCGATCGATCTAACCTTAGCATCAATCTATCTAATGAGCACCATCTTATTTGGTAAATCTCTCAGCGAATTTGATTTTAATATCCCCAGGACAATACCAGTTTTATTTGCCGCCTGTAAGCTGTTTATGATTGGTGTTTTATTAACACTAGCATCCGGTTGGCGACAACATGAACTACCGAAAAAATCTTGGTTGTTACTATTAGCAGTAGGCACAGCATTTATTTATGTATCCCAGGATAAAATCTGGAAAATTCACCTACTTCTCCATCGCTTCGATTGGATGCCAAAATTTAAAAGCGGCGGTGGAGAATGGGTATTTTTTTACTTGCCAATTATCACCATAACTATAGTATTAGGTTATCGACATTTGTTAGCACTGTGGCGTAAGTATCCCCGAAGCACATTCTTTACTGTTTTGGGAATCGGACTCTTTTTATTTGGAGGGATGGGAGTGGAAATTATTAACGATCAATTTTTTAAACAGTATATTTCTCAAATAGCAGTTAGCATTCATTCCACAGATGCGATCGTCAACTCAATCAAAGATACCATCGAAGAATTAACCGAACTACTAGGTGAAAGCATCGCCCTTTTCGGCTTAACTTTATTCTTTATCACCCGACTAATCGAAGAAAGCAAAGGAAAAGGGAAAGACTAGATTTAAAATTATCCAATCTCCAATCACCAGTCGTAGGGGCGATTCATGAATCGCCCCTACCCCAGTCCCTCAATGAGGCTTCAAACCAAAAACATTCAAAGCCAGCGAAATTAAAGACAGGAAAATTATAAATCCCACAGCATCCAAAGTAGTAGTTAATAAAGGTCCACTCATCATCGCCGGATCAAGTTTCAATCGCTTAATTCCCATTGGTAACAAAGTACCCAAAATTACAGCGACAAACACATTAATTGCCATTACTAACCCGGCGATTATCCCCACCCATCTTGACCCTGGAGTAGTCCAAATAAATGAAAGTAAAAACAAAGTTAAACCTAAAGCTGAAGCAGTTCCCAAAGCCGCTAAAACTTCCTTACGTAAAATTCTCAGCGTATCTAAAGGCGTGACTTCTCCCACACTTAATCCGCGAATCGTCACAGTGACAGCTTGAATTGCCACAGTTCCCCCAGTATTAGAAAAAATCGGCATAATTACCGCTAAAACTGGCACTTGAGAAATTACAGTTTGAAAAGGTGCGATCGCACTTGCCGCCCCAATATACAACGCCATCACCCCCAACAACCAAGGTAAACGATTCTGAATCGTCACCAAAGGCGGCGACAAAGCTTCCTCATCACCACCACCTACCCCAGCTAATTTCTGAATATCCTCAGTAGCTTCTTCCTCTAAAATGTCAATAACATCATCGATCGTAATAATACCCACCAAACGGTCTTCGCGATCGACCACAGGCAACGCCAGCAAATCGTACCGCTGCATCAATCGCGCCACCTCTTCTTGAGGCATTTCCGTATAAGCTTTAATCACCCGATAACTAGCAACATCCCGGATTAAAGCATCAGGAATCGAAAACAACAACTGCCGCAACGACACCACCTGCACCAACTTGCGGTTATCGTCAGTCACATAAGCATAGTAAATCGTTTCCTTATCCTGGTCACTTAACCGGATTTTGCTTAAAGCTTCCCCAACCGTCAAACCTTCCCGCAAACGCACATACTCAGTCGTCATCACCCGACCTGCGGTAGCCTCTGGATAACCCAAAATCGTCGCAGTTGCTTGTCGTTCCGAAGGACTAAGTTGCTGTACCAATCGTTTTACCACTCCTGCTGGCAGTTCATCAAATAATTCTGCCCGGTCATCAGGTCGCATCGCCTCCATAATTTGACATACTTGAGTATCATGCAGCGAACCAATCAACTCCTCCTGCACTTCTTGGGGTAAATACTCAAACACATCAATTGCCTGAGCTTTGTTTAACAAGCGAAAAGCGATCGCCCTTCGTTTCGTCGGCAATTCCGTAATGTAATCACCAACATCCACAGCGGGCAAAGAATTAAGTTCCCACTTCAGCTGATTTAAGTCAGCAATATCCTCTAGCGCCACACGCCCTTCCTGTGTCAGCATTCCACCTCCTAGTC
>JBAVZX010000769.1:0-2644 GCA_049589015.1 Phormidium sp.
TCTCCATTTTCAGTTATGTGGAAACTTGAACTGAAAAATTTGCCAGATTCATCGATATTATCCATCCAACTGTACGCTACAGCCGCTTGGGGATTTTCTTGTAATGCTTTTAATTGTGCTTCTAATTTATCTGCTGTCCAGAGATCGTCAGCATCTAAGAAAGCGATGAATTCCCCACAGGAATGAGAAAATCCTCGATTACGACTGGCAGCTACTCCTGTATTAGGATAGGAAAAAACCTTAATACGCGGGTCTTTTATACTGGTCACAATTTCTAAAATTGCATCTGTAGAACCATCGTTAATTACGATTAGTTCAAAGTCAGAAAAAGTTTGATGCAAAACAGATTCAATGGTTTCACGAATCGTTTTTTCGCTGTTGAACGCCGGAATAATCACAGAAATAAGTGGCATATCTGCTAGTTACCTCTTAAATTGTTTCTGTTAATCTACGCAATCAGCTAGGATGAAAGTACTAAAACTAATACGATCGCACTCACCAGTAGGGAAATCCGAATTCCTTTTGGGGGTAAATCCTGAAACCAAAGCACCAAACGATCGCGCAAAATCTATTCTGGAGTAAGTATACCCAACTTGAATTGAACTTATGACCATGCTCGAACAAGGTACCATTACTATTCATAGCGAGAATATTTTCCCCATCATCAAGAAATCTCTATACTCAGGTCATGAAGTTTTCTTACGGGAACTGATTTCAAACGCTGTAGATGCTATCCAGAAACTCAAAATGGTTTCCCGTGCTGGGGAATTTGCTGGCGAAGTCGCGGAACCAGAAATTCAGATTGCCATTGACAAGGACAACAAAACCCTTTCCATTACAGATAATGGCATCGGCATGACCGCAGAGGAGGTTAAGAAATATATCAACCAAGTGGCATTCTCCAGCGCCGAAGAATTCATCCACAAGTACCAAAGCAACGGTGAATCAATTATCGGTCACTTTGGCTTGGGCTTTTACTCCTCTTTCATGGTTGCCCAAAAAGTCGAGATTGATACCCTCTCCTACCAACAGGATGCCCAAGCAGTTCACTGGACTTGCGATGGTTCACCAAACTTTACCTTAGAAGATTCATCCCGCACCCAACAGGGTACTACGATCACCCTAACTCTACAAGAAGAAGAACTGGAATATCTCGAACCTTCACGCATTCGCCAACTAGTAAAAACCTATTGCGACTTCATGCCAGTCCCCATCAAACTAGATGGAGAAGTATTAAATAAGCAAAAGGCAATTTGGCGACAATCTCCTAGAGATTTAAAGCAAGAAGATTACCTAGAATTTTACCGCTATCTCTATCCATTTCAAGAAGACCCTTTATTGTGGGTACATCTAAATACTGATTATCCTTTCCAAATCAACGGCATTCTTTTCTTCCCGAAAATGCAACCTGATGTTGATGTTACAAAAGGTCAAATTAAACTATTTTGTAGCCAAGTCTTCGTCAGCGATCACTGCGAAGAAATTATGCCGAAATTCCTGCTACCAATGCGGGGGGTAATTGACTCGCCAGATATTCCTTTGAACGTTTCTCGGAGTGCGCTGCAAGTCGATCGCACAGTCCGCAAAATAGCAGATTTTGTAGCGAAAAAAGTTGGCGATCGCTTAAACGAACTCTACAAAGAAAATCGCTCCCAATACATCACCTGTTGGCAAGATATTGGCACCTTCGTCAAATTTGGGGCGATGAACGACGACAAATTCAAAAAGCAAGTGGAAGATATTACTATCTATCGCACCACCTACCAAGGAGAAGCCGCAGAAACCAAAACTGCTGATACACCTACCGTGCAAGTGCAAGGACAAGAAGGCGATCCTTGGCAAGAAGTAGCTACAACAACCGCTAATCAAAAAGACGAACAAGGTAGAACTTACACCACCTTAAAAGAATACTTAGAACGCAACCAAAAACTTCATGAAAACCGAGTTTTCTACTGTAGCGATGCAGCAAGTCAAGCAACTTATGTAGAACTGCACAAAAATCAAGGGTTAGAAGTCCTATTTATGGACTCATTTATTGACTCTCACTTTATCTCTTTCTTGGAAAGAGAGTTTAACAACGTCCAATTCTCTCGCGTTGACTCAGAGTTAGATAAAACCCTGATTGATGAAAACAAACCAGCGGAAATTGTAGACAGCACAACCAACAAAACTCGCAGCGAACTAATTAAAGAAATCTTCGAGAAAGCACTCAACAAACCCAAAGTTACGATCCGTACCGAAGCCTTAAAATCAGATGATCCTCAAGGAACACCACCTGCGATCGTACTTTTACCAGAAATCTTGCGCCGACTGCAAGAAATGAATGCTTTAATGCAGCAGCAATCAATGCAATTCCCCGCAGAACACACCTTAGTAGTAAATACCTCTCACCCACTAATCCAAAATCTCGTCAATTTGAGCCAGGGTAGTATTATTCAAGGTGAAGGTCAATCTCCCAGCGCCGAGTTAGCTAACATGATTTGTCATCACGTCTATGATTTAGCCTTGATGTCCCAAAAAGCCTTTGACGCAGACGCAATGAAAGCCTTCGTCGAAAGGTCAAATCAAGTCCTAACCCGCCTCACCAGCAAATAGAAGTACGTAGTTGCGCTTCAGCGCTCTTATCCTAGTTGTAATAAGAGCG
>JBAVZX010000770.1:0-7509 GCA_049589015.1 Phormidium sp.
GGCATAGCGAAATTAACGCTTGCGGAGAGACGACCCTCTACTTAAACCTGGAAACAGCGATTAAGCAAGGTCACTCGTTGAAGCAAGAATCTCCCGTCACAGCGTAGCTTGACGGTGAGAGTGTCAAAATCGCTAATTGCTTCTTGATAATCTTTTAATTCACTTTTAGCTAAAGCTCGATTGTAATAAGCCCGAAAATCAATCGGTTTTAATTTGATTACTTGTTGATAATCTGCGATCGCAGCCTGATAATTTCCTTGTTTATAATTAGCTAAACCTCGATTCAAATAAGATTCAGTATTTTGCGAGTTTAAATTGACTGCTTGCGTACAATCTAGAATTGCACTTTCATATTCTCCTAGTTGTAAATAAGCCAAACAACGATTACTCAAAGCCGCCGCAGAATTAGGATTTAAATCAATTACATCTGTAAAATCTTTGACTGCTTCCTGGTAATTTTGCCTCTGTAATTGTTGCACACCTGCCCGAAAATAGTCGTCTGCGCTCATCTGGAACGTGAGCGCAGAAGCAGAAAGGGGGAAAATTAACCATGCCAAAGTAATGCTCAAGCTGACCAGAATTTGCATAAAATAGCTCATATTTAAGATCTCCTTGGGCATCCCTATTAGCAAAGTTTTAAGTCCGAAAATGTCTGAAGATTTTTTAAATTATTTACTTCCAGTTTTTGTCTGCTTGTGCTAATACGTAAGCAGCAACATCTTCCATTTCCGCTGGTTTGATACTACCCTTAAAAGCAGGCATTGCACTTTTACCATTCGTTACTTGAGCGATAATCGCCTCAGCTGAATTCATGCCATACTTTTCCAAATCACTCTTTGATAAAGTCTTGGCAGGATTAACAATATTTTTCCCCCCCGCATGACAAGCAGTACACTTGGCGTTAAAAATTTTCGCACCGTTAGCAGCATCAGCAGCTAAAGCGGGATTAGCGAATGTAAAAGTGAATACCAAACTCAAAATTGCGATAATAGAAAGAATTTTCTTCACGAGTTCTCCTCTTTGAGATCCTTTGCATTTAGCAGATATACGTGGATAATTGTGAAGAAAGCCGCTTTCTTTGTCAAAAGACAGGCTGTCAAACTTCCTAGAAAACACTTATAATCAACAGAACTGAAGTTTTACTGTTGTCAACTTGCAATTGTTAAATTTGATTAACTTTATCACCTTAGTCGAAAACCCCAGATCTATCTGTGGTATCAATCCCAAATCTAAAATCTAAAATCAGATGACAGCTTTACCAAATTATCGTCCTAAACAGTTATCTCTTGGCCCTTTGGAGAGGGAAATTTTGCAGATTATTTGGGAATTAGGAGAAGCTAGTGTTAAGGATGTTCACGATCGCATTTTAGCCGATCCAGACCGCGAGTTAGCTTATGCTTCTGTGACAACTGTGTTACGTCGTTTAACTGAAAAAGGTTGGTTAAGTTGTGATAAAAGAAGCAGAATATTTTTATGGCAACCTTTAGTTTCTCAATCCCAAGCACAGGCGATCGAAGCTTACGAAAAACTACAAGGTTTTTTAGCAGTAGGAAACCCAGATATTGTGGCGGCATTTGCTGATAGTTTAGATATTGCTAGCGTGGAACAATTAAAAGCGATCGCTCAACGTATTCAAGCAGCACGTCGCGCCAGTGAGGAAAAATAATGCACCTAATTATGATTTTCTTAGTCTTAGGTTTAGCATGGTGGCTGCGAACAATTGATTTACCAAAAACTGGAAGTTGGACAACTCGCACCTGCCAAGCTTTACTATTATTTTTGTTTCCTCCCTTAATCCTCTTAACTACTGCATTTGCTCTCCTTTCTATGGGTTTTTCAGGAGAAATGATCGGTTTACAAACAGGATGGTTTAGTTACTTATTGGCGTTAAGTTTTTTAAGTTTTTCAAGCGTTAAAATTTTGCAGTTAGTTAGGGAAGGATGGATTACTGTGAGTCAGATTCGTAGCTATCCTTTGCAGGAACTAAAAGGTAAAACTTGCCGCCTTATTAATACTAATATTCCTTATAGTGCATTAATCGGTTTTTGGCAATCGGAATTAGTAGTAAGTCAGGGTTTATTAGATAGCTTGAATCCAGATCAATTAGATGCGGTAATTGCCCATGAACAGGCACATTACTATTATCGAGATACATTTTGGTTTTTTTGGTTGGGGTGGTTGCGATCGATCGCCTTTTGGTTGCCAAACACCGAAAACTTGTGGCAAGAACTGTTAATCTTGCGCGAACTCCGGGCGGATAATTGGGCAGCGAAAATTGTCGATCCTTTAACCTTAGCTCAATGTTTATTACTAGTAGTCAGTCAGCCTATTATTCCTATGAATATTTTTGCCGCAGAGTTCAGCGCCGTAGCACCTTTAAATCGTTTAAATGAGCGAATCGAAGCATTGTTAACCACTGATAAAATCAAATATAAAATTAATTGGTGGTCTTGGACTTGGTTAGTTTTTGTGTTTCTACCTTTGGCAGCGATTCCTTTGCATAATTGAGGAATATTTTCAATTGTAGGGGCGGGTTTTGTCCTGAGATTGTCTGTGGGTTATAAAAGTTATCTGCTCTCACCCGCCCCTACATCAATTTCCCCTGCTCCCCTGCTTCCTCAATCCGCGACGTAGCGCCACCCTTTGGGCTCATACTCGCGTTGAATGCGAATCAGCCAATCGCCTTGGGGAATGACGATTTTTTCATGTTCTTCATGAGTTAGTAGTGCTGTGGGTGACAATACTTTCAGGTAGAGGGTTCCATTTCTTTCATATAATTCTGCTTCCCCTTCGCTAATGCGGTGTTTGTGCCCGGTGACTTCGCCTTCTGCTAGCGTTAGGTGAGGCAATTGGTTTCCTTCAATAGATGGAGTAGGAATTAAAATTACGTCGCCTTGTCTGATTGGTTGCATGGTAAATTTCCTCTCTTAAATATCTCTAAACTACATTTATCTCTCGTTTAATTCTAACTAAGTCTCGACAGCAAAAGCTTCCGGGTCAATATCCCAATTTACCCAGCGAATCGCCTCTCTTGCAGAAGTGAGAGTAGGTGGTACGCGCAAGACGTGAATGTGTGCAGTACTCGGACAAGTCATTTTTAGCAAATGGATCGGTTCGATGTCGATATTTGCATCTATTTTAAGTAAGGTGTATTCGCGGTAATGATCGATCGCACTCGCCCCCAACTCTTGCATAATGCGATCGTACCCAAAATGCTGAATCAAAACTCGCCGCACTTCCGCATTCTCTTCTGTGAGTAACCATTCAGCTTTCCACTGGCTTAAGTGCGTCCAATAGCGGCGTGGAAGAATGAGTTCAAAACAGTAAACTATCAAATCTTGATTAGGATGGTTGGCTAAAGCAGATAAATCTTGAATCGGATTGTCGCCCAATTCGAGTTCTTTTAAAGAATGTAGTTGCCCAATCTCGGCTGGCAGATTTCTCAGTTGGTTGCCACCCAGATAGAGTTCTGTCAAAGAATGCAGTTGTTCAATAGAGGCTGGCAGACTTGTCAGTTGGTTGTCGTTCAGAGAGAGCCATGTCAAAGAATGCAGTTGCCAAATCTCGGCTGGCAGACTTGTCAGTTGGTTGCAGTCCAGATGGAGTTCTGTCAAAGAAAGCAGTTGTCCAATCTCTGCTGGCAGATTTCTCAGTTGGTTGTCGTTCAGAGAGAGCCATGTCAAGGAATGCAGTTGTCCAATCTCTGCTGGCAGGCTTGTCAGTTGGTTCTCTCCCAGATAGAGCGATGTCAAAGAAAGCAGTTGTCCAATCTCTGCTGGCAGACTTGTCAGTTGGTTGCGGTTCAGATAGAGTTCTTTTAAAGAATGCAGTTGTCCGATCTCTACTGGCAAATTTGTCATTTGGTTAGCATTCAGATAAAGCCATTTCAAAGAATGCAGTTGTCCAATCTCTACTGGCAAATTTGTCATTTGGTTGTGGCTCATTTCGAGCCTTTTTAAAGAATGCAGTTGTCCAATCTCTGTTGGCAAACTTGTCAGTTGGTTAGCATTCAGAATGAGTTCTTCCAAAGAATGCAATTGTCTAATCTCTGCTGGCAAACTTGTTAATTGGTTAAAACTTAGTTTGAGTTCTTTTAAAGAATGCAGTTGTCCAATCTCTGCTGGCAAACTTGTTAGTTTCTTGTCTCTTAGATATAGTTCTGTTGCATCTAGGGAATTGAGAATTTTTCGTCGCACTTTTTCCCAGTCTGACATTGTTTCTTCCTTTGTCTCTTGCAGATTGAGTAGGTTTTAGCTATGGAAAAAAAAGCACCAATACTTCAGCTTTTCGCCTCACTCAACTACACAACTCTTCCTTTAAATTCCAGCTTAAGTCTCAACAGCAAAAGCTTCCGGGTCAATATCCCAATTTACCCAGCGAATCGCATCTCTTGCAGATGTGAGAGTAGGTGGTACGCGCAAAACGTGAATGTGAGCAGTACTCGGACAAGTCATTTTTAGCAAATGGATCGGTTCGATGTCGATATTTGCATCTATCTTTAGTAGGGTGTATTCTCGGTAATGATCGATCGCACCCGCCCCCAACTCTTGCATAATGCGATCGTACCCAATAACTTGAATCAAAACTCGCCGCATTTCTGCATTTTCTTCTGTCAGTAACCATTCAGCTTTCCACTGATTCAAATCTGTCCAATAGCGGCGCGGAAGTTCAATTCCAAAACAACCAACCCATAAATTCTGATTCGGATGATTGGCTAAAGCAGATAAATCTTGAATGGGGTTGTTGTGCAGAGAGATGCTTGTCAAAGAATACAATTGCTCAATTTCTACTGGCAGGCTTGTCAGTTGGTTGGCATCCAGATAGAGTTTTGTCAAAGAATGCAATTGTCCAATTTCTGCTGGCAAACTTGTCAGTTGGTTGTGGCTCAGATCGAGCGATGTTAAGGAGTACAATTGTCCAATCTCTGCTGGCAAACTTGTTAGTTGATTGTGACTTAGAGAGAGTAATGTCAAAGAATACAGTTGCCCAATCTCTGCTGGCAGATTTGTCAGTTTGTTGTAACCCAGAGATAGCAATTTCAAAGAATGCAGTTGTCCAATCTCTGCTGGCACACTTGTCAGTTTGTTGCTTTCCAGATAAAGCCAGATCAAAGAATGTAGTTGACCAAACTCTTCTGGTAGGCTTGTTAGTTGGTTATCATTCAGATAGAGTAATGTCAAAGAATGCAGTTGTCCAATCTCTACTGGCACACTTGTCAGTTGGTTGTAGCCCAGATGGAGCTTTGTCAAAGAATGGAGTTGCCCAATCTCTGCTGGCACACCTATCAGTTGGTTGTTGAACAGATTGAGTTCTTTTAAAGAATGAAGTTGCCCAATCTCTGCTGGCACACTTGTCAGTTGGTTATTGTCCAGATTTAGCTTTGTAAAAGAATGGAGTTGTCCAATCTCGGCTGGTAAACTTGTCAGTTTCTTGTAGGATAGATTGAGTTGTGTTGCATCTAAAGAATCGAGAATTTTCTGCCGCACTTCTTCAAATTCTGACATTATTTCTTCCTTTGCCTGAATAAATTAGAAAGTAGACAAAGACACAAGAGGAAACTGATGTAGGGGCGGGTTTAGCAGATAACTTTTGTTACTTACAAACAATCTCTGGACAAAACCCGCCCTTACCTCTACTGCTGTAATTACAGAATTAGCTGCGCTTATATTACTAATTCCCACAAACTCTGGAAGGGCGGGTTTTGTTGTTAATTCCTCTGCTGTGATTTCAGAATTATCTGCTAAACCCGCCCCTACAAATTCAAAACTCAACCAGGATTTATTAATCAAGAAATCCAGTAAATCTGTAAATCCTGGTTAAAATTCCCCGGTCCTCAGTCCCCATTCTACCTATGCCGAATATGATCGTAAATTCCTACATATTGATCGCCGGGATGATTCCAAGAGTAGTCGCATTCCATACCCTGAATCATTAATTGGCGGAACAATTTGGGAGATTTATACCATAAGTCAATGGCGCGATCGATCGCAGATTCAATAGCCACATTATCTGTTTGATAAAACACAAAACCATTGCGTTCTTCTAGGGGTTTATTCTGCTCATAATCCCAATCAAAAACTGTGTTTACCAATCCACCAACGCCGCGCACGATCGGCACAGTGCCATATTTTAAACCAATCATTTGAGTCAGTCCGCAGGGTTCGTAATTGCTAGGGACGACAATCATATCGGCACCTGCATAAATTAAATGGGATAATTCCTCATTAAAACCCAGTTCTATGTGACAGTCGGGATTAGTATTCAGGTGATCTTTTTCATGAGAAAACCAAGAATTAATACTCGGTTCTGTGGCTGCTCCCAGTAACACGAATTGCGCCTTTTTGTTTAAGGCGTAATAAATCGCATGATGGACTAAATGAACACCTTTTTGGTCATCTAATCTGCCGATATAGCAAATAATTGGTTTGTCACTATCTTTGAGCCAAAGTCGTTCGCGTAATGCTTTTTTATTCAGGGCTTTACTTTTTAAATCATCGCTGCTGTAATGGTAGGGGATGTAGCGATCGACCACCGGATTCCACACCTCATAATCAATCCCATTGAGCACCCCACCAAACTTATGTTGATGATCGTACAAAGTTTTACCTAAACCGCAACCAACCTCAGTAAAACGAGCTTCCCAAGCATGATGAGGTGAAACTGTATTCACAAAATTGGAGTAAACAATTCCCCCCTTCATAAAGTTGATCGCCGTTGAATGGGTATTATCCATTAAGCGATCTTCAGTAAAATAGTAAGGTTCATTATTTAATCCAGTTGCCCAAAGAACATTAGCACCTGCTACTCCTTGATGCTTAAAATTGTGAATTGTGTAGGATACTCGCTGATTTGCCATGCCGTGATATTTGTAAATTTCAAATAGCATGACTGGCAATAAACCAGTTTGCCAATCGTGACAATGTATCACATCGGGGCGTTTATTAGTTATTAGGAGAAATTCTAAAGCCGCCTTACTGAAAAAGGCAAACCGCAAATGATCGTCTAAACAACCGTAATAGCAACCCCGGTTAAAGAAATTATCGTCAGAGAGGGGTTCGATAAAGAAGCATAACCGCCCATGCACCCAACCACAATCGACATTGCAGCGAATTGCGCCATCAAACCAAGGCACCATTAAATCACGGTAGGCTTCATGGAGTCCCCAAATATGGTCATACCGCATACAATCGTACTTTGGCAGAATTAATTCTACCCCATGCCCCCGAATCTCTAGCTCTCTACTGAGCCCATAAACTACATCGCCTAAGCCCCCTGCTTTAATCACAGGAGCGCATTCAGAGGCAATTTGTACAATGTACATCGTTAATCCTCACAGACTACTAATCCCCGTCTTTAGAAAAGAATAATATTATTTTGTTCTTCTTGTACTAGATTATCAGTAGTTTTTCCCAGTTCTGGAGATCGCATTGCCGTTATTCGCGAGTGTTGGGATGATTTTCAACTAATAAAACTTGAATGCGATCGACCTTTAGCATGAGAATTTAATTG
>JBAVZX010000771.1:0-4956 GCA_049589015.1 Phormidium sp.
GAACACCAAGTAGCAAATACATCAACTAATACAGGTTTACCCTGTAGCTGTTGTGCTAGAGGCGCACCAATAGTTTTCGCTTTAGATGCACAGGGGTTCGCTTTGGCTGCACAGGGGTTTGCCTTAGCTGCACAAGGGTTTGCTTTGGCTGCACAGGGGTTTGCTTGAACTTGGGTAACAGTGCTGGCAGGTGTTTTTGTGGTAGCGGCGCAGGGGTTTGAGCAACTGGTAACTGCGCCAAGAGTCAGGATTGAAGCTACTGCAAGTAGGGAAAAATATTGGATATTCATGTTATTTTTATCTTTGGGAAATGGCTGAGTTGAGTACAGATGTGTAATCTGCCAGATTTGCGTTGTTACGATGTTGTGCCAGAATATTGCCTGTTGCTGGATCGATGATGGCTACCATGCCTGTTTGGGATTTGTTTTCTGCAAAAAACTTAGTTAGACCTAGTTCTCTAGCTTTTGTTTCTGCTTGGCTGGCTTTGGATTTGTCGCTGACATCGAGAACAACAACGTGAATTTTTCTGCCATACTGCTGTTTGAGTTGGGAAAGAGTTGGGGCAATATTTTTGCAAGCAGGACACCAGGTAGCATAAATATCAACTAGGACTGGCTTGCCTTGTAGTTGTTTTGCTAAAGGACCTCCGACGTTTTTACCTTTGGAAGCACAGGCGTTTACTTGGGCGATCGCTTGATTAGCATTAGCAGAAGATCTCTGTGATATTGGAGTTACCAGTGATACTGTGACTACTAAACTACTTAAACAAAGACCGAGCCATAATGTTGATGATTTACGCATATTAACCTCGAAAAGTTAGGGGTAGATGTATCAAAAAGCAAGAAACTTCAAAGTTCTCGGTTCTTGCTCTCATTTGCATTAAATTCCCTAAAAATGAGTGCCAGATGAAGATGAGATGGATAGTAGATAAAGCTTGAAAACTGAGTTTTTCAGCAAAAATTCATCTTAGATTTAGCGATCGATCATTTAAATCCCCGATCGCACTCGTACACTTAAACCTAAGTGAATTAGGACTTACGCAAAAAAACCCGGTTTCTCTGAAAAATGGTTGATGATTTGGATCATGATTGCGGCAGAAACCGGGTTTTTGACTTCTCCTGCGTAAGTGCTGTGAACTAATCTTCTGATTACGAGTGAAAGATTATGACATGGCAAGACTGGTTGGTAACTAATGAAGGGCAATGCTTCAAAAATGAGGTAGTCTATCAGGATGAAGAATTACAGCGCCCTTATCGGCTTTACCGTTTTCTTACAGATTTAGAAGATATTTTAGAACGAGTCAATGACGATCGGGAACGGCTAAACTTAATTTGTCCGCTGGTTCGTCGTTTACTCAATAGTTCGGAATGGCTACAAATGAACTACTTACTACCCGATCCAGAAACAGGTTGGTCTGTATTGATGCTTTATGATGAACCGGATTTTCCGATTACTGTGCAAACAGTGGTTTGGGCTCCAGGTAGTATTTCTCCGATTCATAATCATGGTTGTTGGGGAATTGTGGCGCTGCTTTCTGGACAGGAAAAAAACACTTTCTGGCAACGTTCTCCGAGTTCGGAATTTCCCGATCGAATTGAACCAGTTAGCGATCGCTTACTTAACTCTGGGGATATTCTGTGTTTAATGCCCGATGCAATTCATCATTTGGAAGCGATCGGAAATGAACCAACAATTAGCTTTAATTTGTATGGTGAAACTAACTATAACCAGCGGTTTGAATTTGATCCAATTTACAGCACAGCGAAAAACTTTTAATCTTTCTTCGATCAACCAATGAAGCTGAATCGTTCGATTCGATCTTTGATCAATTCTTTCACAGGCAAGCGGATTTCTACTTCCTCGCTGCAATTTCGCCTGACTCTGGAATTGGTAGCACTTTCGATTTTAGCATTGGGTAGTGTGGCGGTTTGGGCGGGTTGGCAAATGGAGCAAAATCTCATAGCTGCCCATAAGCAAACGCTAGAATATATTGCGAGGCGCTTTCCTGAACAGGTTCAGCTTTACAGTGAAATGGGAGTGCTGGAAACTGGGTTAGAACTAACTATCAATAAAGTCTCAACACCAAGTTTGGCGGTGTGGGTGAAAAGCGATGACGGTAGACTGGTGGTACAGTCTTCCCATTTAGAGAGTGATTCCCTGGAAATTCGCCGTGTGGCTGCAATGACTGACGTACCAAAAAAGCCGCAAATTGTTCGTTTTGGCGATCGCGATATCGTGTTATGTGGTAGTCCACTTGCGCTCAATGGCAAACCTTTTGGTAAGCTGTACCTTTCTCAAGATATTACCGAAGATCGACAAAAATTAAATGCTGGATTGTCGCGGTTGTTGTTAGTTAGTGTTTTGGCGATCGTTATTTTAGTTTTTGCTATCTCTAAACGGATTTGCAAAGCTATGCAACCATTAGAGCAAATGAGCTTAGTTGCTAGTGCGATTTCTGCTGATGATTTAACTGATAATTTGAAAGCAGCAAAACTTCAATTAAATCAAGCGCCCGATGAAATTTTAGGATTAGCACAAGCTTTTAATGAAATGTTATTTCGATTATCAGGTTCTTGGGAGCAACAACGTCAATTTGTCGGTAATGTTTCCCATGAATTACGCACTCCCTTAACTGTTGTAGTTGGTTATTTGCAAAGTTTGCTAAGGCGAAGTAATAATTTAAGTGCTTATCAACAACAAGCCTTGGAAACAGCAACGGCAGAAGCGGAAAGGACGATCCGAATGTTACAAGATTTGCTGGATTTGGCAAGGGCAGATAGTGGAAATTTGCACTTTCGGCTCAATCCAATTATGCTAAATACTCTGGTTGCAGAAGTGGCGGCGATGAGTCAAAAGGTGAGTAATCGGCAAATTAATGTGCTAACAAATGATGAGGATGTTGTTATTTTTGCTGACCAAGATCGGTTACAACAGGTATTAATTAATTTAGTGGATAATGCGATTAAATATTCTGCGCCCGAACAATCGGTTGATTTAATTTTAGAACAGAAAGAACAATGGGCGATGATTCATGTGCGCGATCGCGGTATTGGCATTCCTTTAAACCATCAAAATCGCATTTTTGAAAGGTTTTACCGAGTTGATGAATCGATGACTCGTTCTAGAGATGGTACGGGGTTGGGATTAGCGATCGTTAAAAGCCTAATTGAAGGAATGGAAGGTCGAATTACCCTCCGTTCTAAACCTGGAGAAGGTAGTATCTTTACCATTACCTTACCGCTGTGGAAACCGCCTCTATGAATGACCACATTCTTCTGGTTGAAGACGATCCGAAATTGGCAGAATTCATCGCCACAGAACTGAGTTTGGAAGGGTACCGTGTCACCGTTGCCCAAAATGGGATGGATGGTTTATCGATGGCTCGTGATGTTCAACCAAATCTGTTAATTTTAGATTGGATGTTGCCGGGAATTTCTGGATTAGATTTGTGTTTGCGGTTACGGAAAACGGGTGTTCAAGTACCGATAATTATGTTAACGGCGAGAGATGAAGTTCCCGATCGGGTTGCTGGATTAAATGCTGGGGCCGATGATTATGTTACCAAACCTTTCAGCATCGAAGAACTTTTGGCTAGGGTGAAAGCCCGCTTACGTCGTATTCACCCGGAAGATCCTGATACTTTAGAATTTCAAGACCTGATTTTGAACCGTCTTACCCGCGAAGTTTACCGGAACAATCAACTAATTGAATTAACTGCTAAAGAGTTTGATTTGTTAGAGTTTTTACTGCGCCATCCTCGCCAGGTGATTACGCGCGATCGCATCCTCGAAAAAGTTTGGGGCTACGACTTTATGGGCGAATCAAATATTATTGAAGTTTATATTCGCGCTTTACGAATTAAGTTAGAAGCAAGCAACCCAAAGCGCCTGATCCACACTGTTCGAGGAGTGGGTTATGTATTACGAGATTAAGCTGAAAAAATGCGAAAACCAAGGCAGGCAGGATGCCTACCCTACAAGAAAGCTGTAACTCTTGTGGGGTGGGCATCTTGCCCGCCCCATCCTTAGATAACTATTATCACTTTATTTATTTGCACCTACTTACTTAAGTAAATTTTCAGTAAATTTGCGGAATGGCTTTTAGAGAGTTTGAAGAATAGATTAGTGAGCGATCAACTAATGAAAAGCTCATCAATAACATCTCTGAAAATATTCAGGAACTCATCCTTAGATTAAGGTAAATGTGAAATTATGCAAACTAAATTTACCAACTCCAAAGTATTAAAATTAGCTTTGGCGAGTACAAGCGCATTGTTGTTTTTAATTCCCAGTTTAAGCGCAACTGCACTCACAAGAAACTCGAACAATTCTGAGAAAGATGTATCACAAATTAGAGATTCTTTCTTAGTAGCACAGGCGAATTGTCCGACTCGTCGATCGAGAGTCGATCGAACTTTTGAAACACCAAATTATTACGTAACAATTTGCTCTGGAGATTCACAAAATTCTCTAGGTTATTATGTTGGTGCGGCAAAAGATGGTAGTGGTGGAATTACTGTTCCTTTGACGCGCAGAAGTGGCGATCGATATATTGCAGCTAACAGAAACACAATTTATGCCGTCACTCCTTATGAGTTGAGAGTAAGTCAAAATGGCAGAACAATTCTCAATGAAAGAATCTTGGCAGTTAGCGGCGATGATACTGTTTCCGCTAGAGGTTGTCGGAACAGAGAGAGTACTTTCGTAACAGCTGAAACAGCGAGTTATGTAATATCAATTTGCGGTGGCGATCTTCCCGGAACATACATTGGTGAATCAAAAAATGGTAGTGGAAGAATTAGATTGCCTTTGCGAAATTATGGACGCGATCGCTTTGTCGCTGTCAACGGAGATACCCGCTACATTCTAACTCGCAACGAATTAAGAGTTACCCAAAACGGTCAAACTATCCTCAGAGAAACCGTTCGTAATTGGAATTAAGTTTTCATCTAACACC
>JBAVZX010000772.1:0-13806 GCA_049589015.1 Phormidium sp.
ACACTTCTAGCTCCGGCACACAAAAAGCCAGTAGATAAAGTGAGAATATCATCTGTTATTTCAGTAACGCCTAAGCCCGTTTCACAACAGGAAAGAAAAACATCCGAAAGGTGAGGCATCCGCCAACCTGGAGTCATTAATTGCCCTAAAGTAATGCTACCATCGGCTAATTCTAGCCTAGATTCTAGAGGATTATCAAGACGAGATTGGGCATGATGGCTAGAAACAATTGCTTGCACTTGTTTTGCTAGTTGTCGATAATTATTAACGGTAGCTTGGCTGCGTCCGCGCAATCTTTGTTCTTCAGCAATATTATAGAGTTGGGCAATTTGTTCCGCTTCAAAGGTTGCACAAGGTAAGTCTTCTGTGGCATCTTCAACAATGCCATAAGTTAGCGTATTGTCTATAGGTGGACGCTGCTGACAAAATTCTAGAACTTGACAGCTTGGTGTATAGCGAATGAGGAATTTATCTCCTAAATATTGACCGTTTCCAGTTGGTAAGGCCGCGAAAGGAATTTGATGTAGGTATAGGTGAGGAACAATGATAATTTCTTCTATATCAGTGAGATGTTGGTTAATTAATTCATCCAGTTGTAAGTGTTGAGAAAGTTCTTCAAGAAAGTTGGGAATTTGGCTAATCCATGCTGCTTTAAGATCCCTTTGTTCTTGCGTAGATTTCATTGGATCACAGGATACCATATACGGCTTAAACCAATTTTGATTAATCCAATCTTGTAATATTTTTGGGCTTTTATTGTGGCAAATATGGCAAGTAATTTGATTCTGACGTATCACAAAAATAGAAGTATTCTTAGTAGTAGTGTAGAAACTGACAATTGCTGTAGTAGGTTGCTTAATTAATCGCTGGATACTAAGCAAATTAGGAGCGGTTACTTGAATCTGCCCTGCTAATACAGGATCTAAACGTCTAAGTTCTTGCCAAATTTGTTGTTTTTCTGTTTCTAAAGTGGCAATGGTTTCGTTTATAGCTGTCAAAGCAGCACGTTTTCTGGTGCTATTCTGTATATCTACGCCTGTGGTAGTCTCTTCTCTTGTCGAGGCATGGTTCTTACCAAAATTCTTTTGACATAAGCGTTCTTTGTCAATTCGCTGTTGTAAGATTTCAAACTTTTGCAAGTATTCTTGAATTTTTAGGGGGATTTCGCCACCGGAATAAAGGTCGTTACTTGCCATTAAATCTACAATTCTTCGAGAGCGAGAACGTTCGACATACTCAATTGCTAAATCAAGTTGTTTATTATTAATGCAGGCTTGAATTATATTTTCATAGACATCAATATCTTCTTTGATAATTTCTTGACGGCGAGATTCGGTGTTTACCCAAGTGCGAGTTAGTTCAATTACTTCAACAGCAATGCTATAACCTTCTATTGCTTCTGTCCAACGTCCTGCTGTGAAAGCTTTGTCGCCAAGTTCACCTGCATAGTGAAGGCAATCATAAGGAAAAGCGGAGGGAGTACAAATTTCTAAAGCTGCTCGAAAACAGGCGATTGCTTTATCAATTTGACTTAAGTCATAATAAGTCAAGCCCAAATTATTGTGAACCATTGCCCAATCTTGGGGAAAAGATTCACGGTTGTATATCTCTAAAGCAGCCTTAAAGTAGCAAATCGATTGTTCTAAATTTTCTACTCTATTTCCTATAATTCTCTCGCGATAAGCATTACCTAAATTATTTTGTAGTCCAGCCCAGTCTGCTGGAAAATTTTCGTATGTGTGTTCTTCCAAAGCTAAATTATAACAGCGAATTGCCACTTCTAAATTTTCTGAAAACTCTCCAATAACCCTCATCCGATAAGCAGCGCCCAAATTAGTTTGAACCATTGCCCAGTCTGCTGGAAACTTTTCACGAGTATAGAATTGTAAAGCGTTTTGGCAGGCTTGTATTGCTAATTCGAGGTTCTCTGCTTTATCTCCATGTTTGCGATCTGAGTAAACAGTTGCTAAATTATTCTGCGTTCTAGCCCAATCTTCGGGAAACTCTTCATAGGTATAGACAAGTAAGGCAGATTTAAATGCTGAGAGTGCTGCTTCTTGATTTTGCAACTCATCCCCACGAAGTCGATCGCAATACGCATTACCTAGATCGTCTTGAAGCAGTACCCAATTTAAGGGAAACTTGTCATAAGTATATACTTCTAAAGCTGCTTGAAATGCGGCGATCGCTCTTTCAATATTGTCCCCTTTCTCCCCTTCAATTCGATTATAATAAGCTAGCCCTAGATTATTTTTGATCGTTGCCCAAACCACAGGATTTACTTCTTTTGGATAAGCTGACAAAGCGGCTTGATAATAGCAAATTGCTTGCTCAATATTATCAGAGGTATCGCCCTCTGTTCGATGAAAATAAAGAAGTCCTAAATTATTTTGAGTTTCTGCCCATTCTTTGGGATAATTTTCCCGATCGCGAACTTTTAAAGCTGATTGGAAAGCGGCGATCGCACTTTCCTCATTCTCTGCTGAATCACCTTCAATTCTGTTAAGATAAGCTAACCCTAAATTATTCTGTGTTAACCCCCATTCTTCGGGATTTTCTGTAACATTATAAGCTGACAATGCTGATTGATAGCAGTCTATAGCTTTCTCTAAATTCCGACTGCGATTTCCGGCAATTCTATTATAGTAAGCAAAACCTAAATTATGCTGTGTCAGCCACCATTCTTCAGGACTTTCTTCTCTATTTAGTACATTAGCAACAATTTTATATCCAGTAATAGCAATTTCGATATTGTTAGCGATTTCCCCCGATGTAAATTCCTGAATGAAAATACTAAAACTACCAATATCAGCAGCTATACTATCAGCTTCTTCCGAATCTACTTCAGCTAATGTTTCTGTCGCCCAATTTTGTAATACCCAGGCTAAATCTTCATTTAGTTTATCTAAGTTCGTTTCTAGAATTGGATAAACAACCTCTGGATCTGCCTCACTATCATCAATTGCTTCTAATACCTGCAATAAAAAGTCAAGATAATCTTCACATTTGGCTAAGTCTGACCATTTCTGGATTAGTTCCTTAATGTCAGATGCCGCATTATATAACCATTTTGCAGTATCAAATTCTTCTTCTGATTCTAACTGTACTGCTACTTTTTCCATTGTCTGAATTAAACCTTCATCAACTAGTGATTGATGGTCATTCAGAATATCTAATTCTTCTCCAGTTGGACAGTCGATTAAAGCATTAATCAAATCTAAATAATCAGAAATCTGTTGTTCATCCCTTAGTAAATTTATCATCAAAAGTACCAAAATTAAGGATTATTTTCCCAAAGTTGAGCTAACTTATCCAACAAGTGTTTAGCCAACTTTTGTAACTGAATTTTGTCAAATTCTGCCTGATTTTCGCGGTCATTTGCAGCAACAGCAACACTATTAGTTAAAACATCTGCGCCTGCATATCGCCATTTAAGTTGGGCAGTAGTTCGATAAATTCGCTCTAACTGAGCTATAATTTCCGAAACTTCTCTAGTTTCTAAAATTTGTCGTACTTGTACCGCCACTGGGTCATCACCTTTTAAGAATTCGTTTCCTAATTCCAAGCGATAGAGATGTTCAATCAGATTATCTAAACTCTGAAGGTCTTTTAGTTGTATTTCACTTAAAGATCCAGAGAGATTAACTGATGGAATAAATCCCAATAGTTTCGCCCGATCTAAGTGTTCCCCAAATTGCACTGCAAAATAACCAATTCTGTCTTCTATTGCTTCCGATGGAACAACAAAAACTGTCTCCCCTTCCCAGATAGGACGACACTCTAATTTACCAATACCAGGAATCATCAAATCAGCTACATCCCATCTGCTACATAAAATGGGATCGGCGCTATCGCTTTGACTAAAATTTGGTTCATACCCTTGCCATCTCAGATAACTATCAACGGCATAAACAGCTAGAGTATTCAGGTAAACTCGTTTTCCTATTTGATGTTTATCTGCTAAATTTGTTAGTTGCATGGCTCTTGCAGCTAATTCTCTGGCTTGGGTGTGAAATTCACGACCAAGAGGGACTGTAATCAGAGGTATTTCTGTGTTGTTCATGATTCAAGTCTCAGATTTGTATCCTAACTCTATAGCAATTTCTTGCAGGAGTGGGCGACATTTTCTTTCCCAATGGGATTTAAGGGTTTGGTAGTTGATGGAAAGTTCTTTGGCGAGTACGGTAAATTTATCAGGTGGACTTTTTAGCAATACTCTAGAACTGAGTAATTGACAGTTACAATCTGGATAGCTTTGAGGGTGACAATTCCGCAGTTTTTCTTGTGGATCTTCCCTGACGTACTGTTCGAGTTTCAGACCAATTATTTGCTGTTGTTCTCGTTCTATTTGTTCAATGTAACCATCAAGTCCACTGCGCGTGGGAATTTCAAAACCTGTTGTTGGGAGAAGTTCTAGTAGAGAAGTTTCGGTTTGATTATCTGCAATCGGTGCATCTAAACTGTAAGTGCGATCGCTCTTTCCTTGTAAGTACAAATCTTTAATTCGCCAGTATAGATAGCTGTTAATCCATTGCAACAAACGTTTTTGAACCAAAGGTCGATCGGGATTAAAATCTTGACAGATTTGACGGTTCACCCATTCAAAGGTATTATTTAAAGCGTCTAAGTAGTCTGGGTGAGGCGATTTACCCAACCCTGGTAATAGTTGAATTTCCCTAAGCAGCAGATTCATAGCTTTTTGCCTTTTTGGGCTTTTCCACGGGTATTGACACACCTGTGCAATTATTTGGTACAGCTGTTCATCCATAGATTACCAAAACTAAAAAGAGATAAATTCTATTATTTCCTAAAACAAGTTTTTTAATAGATATCTCTAAAAGAACTGAGTAATTAATATATTACAGTATATATGCACTTTTGCCGAGAGGATAATCCTATCTACAAAAGTGCATAAAGTTATATGAGGCTGTTAGGAGTAATTTGCACAAACAAGTACGATTTCAGTTAGGTAGGTAGAGGGGCTACTAGTGTTTGAAATGGGTAAGAAAGTTATTCTTGAAGGGAATGTCCAGTGGCAGTAATGGCTTGTTTAATTGATTCTTCAGAAGCAACAGGTTTATTAGAGTCAGGTGAATCTACAGTAACGGTTTTGGATTCTACATCTACTTGTACCTTGGCAGTTGGATCTACTGTAGCAATAGCCTCAGTCAGTTTTTGTGCCTCTTGGGAATTGGTAAGAGTGGGAACATTTAATTTCAAGGACATAGCTATATTTCAATTCCTTTCTAGTAACGAAAAGTTTTTTTAGTTTAGAGATTAATTCCGAGTGTGGCATCTATCATTGGGAATTAGTCATTAGGAAGAAGAAAAATTAAATTTTGACTATGATAATACAAGGGTTTATGCCTGGTTTTTAGGAATTATGAGAGAGGTTTAAAGGATGGAAACATTTATGCGAAATCTTGAGTTACCCTCTGGACAATTAATTCCGGTTCTGGGCATGGGTACATGGCAGATGGGAGAAAATACGAGAAACCGCCAAAGTGAAATTGATGCCTTGCGTTATGGACTCGATCTAGGTTTATCTTTAATTGATACGGCAGAAATGTATGGAGAAGGGGGTGCAGAAGAAGTTATTTCACAGGTAATAACGAATCGTCGTGCATCCGTGTTTTTAGTTAGTAAAGTCTATCCTCATAATGCCTCAAAACAAGGGGCGATCGCAGCCTGCGAACGAAGCCTCAAGCGCTTGAAAACCGATTACCTTGACCTTTATCTACTGCACTGGCGCGGTTCTATCCCATTAGCAGAAACCCTCGAAACATTTCAAACTCTGCAACAAGCAGGCAAAATTCGCAGTTATGGAGTGAGTAATTTTGATGTGGAGGATATGGAGAAAGTTAGTCAGTTGAAAGGTGGAAACGGAATTGTTACTAATCAAGTTCTTTATAATTTGATGCGCCGGGGAATAGAAAGGAATTTATTGCCTTGGTGTCGGGAACGGAACATCCCAATCATGGCTTATTCTCCCATTGAACAAGGTCGGTTGTTGAATAACCAGACACTTAATGCAATAGCGCAAGAACGGGGAGTTACTGCGGCGCAAGTAGCTTTAGCCTGGGTGTTGCAACAGGAGAATGTGATTGTAATTCCCAAATCGAGTCAAATCGATCATATAAAGCAAAATTTCGCTGCAATGGATTTGAAATTAAGTGCAGAAGAACTAAATACTTTAGATGCTGCGTTTCCCCGTCCTCCCAAACCTCTTCCTTTGCAAATGCTTTAATCATTTTCATCAACCACTTTTTCTCGCAGAGTCTTGATTTGACTCCGCTTCGTTTTACTATCCAAACGCTTTCTTTGAGAAGTCCGAGTGGGCTTGCTCTTTTTTCGGGGTTTGGGGAGAGCGATCGCATTTTTAATCAAGTCTTGCAATCTCTGCAACGCTTCTTCCCGATTCTGCTCCTGAGTGCGGTGTTCTTGAGCTTTAATCACAATCACCCCTTCTTTGGTAATCCGCCCGTCGGACAACTTCAACAACCGTTCTTTGTAAGACTCAGGTAACGAGGAAGCGATAATGTCAAAGCGCAGATGAATCGCAGTTGCTACCTTATTGACATTTTGCCCTCCAGCCCCCTGAGAGCGAACTGCACTCATTTCAATCTCACACTCTGGAATAGTCACCGTGTTAGAAATTTGTATCATATTTTAACAATTATCCAGAGATGAGTCACACTAGTCTTTGAGCAAACTTTACCCTGGTTCACCTTTATTTATTATCTCCTGGCAGACTGAGTAAGGAAAATAAGCAGATGGATCGATTGAATTTCAATGTATTACAGCAATTTTGGACGATCGCAAAGTCCTACTGGTCAGGGGATGAGAAATGGCTTGCTAGAGGGTTACTGCTGGGGGTTGTGCTGTTCCTGCTGGCGTATACGGGGTTGAGTGTCGTACTCAACAACAAGCGAGGAGTACTCATTTCATCCCTTTCAGCCCAGGACGAAAGCCGCTTTTGGCAAACAGTAATCGTTTTCATTGCTGTGCTGGTAATCTATGCACCATTACTCGCAGGTTATACATATCTGCGCGATCGCCTCAGTTTACAATGGCGCAAATGGCTCACTCATCGATTCGTAGATAATTACTTTCACAACCAAGCTTATTACAACCTGCATATCTCAGAAACCGAGATTGATAACCCGGATCAGCGGATTGCAGAGGATGTTCGCAGTTTTACCCAGGAATCTCTCACCTTTTTGCTGCGGTTGGTGGAATCGGTGCTGTCAACGATCGCCTTCAGCAGCGTACTCTGGGGCATTTCTAAACCCCTAGTGTTTTTTCTGGTGCTGTATGCGCTAATTGGAACTCTGGTGACAACGGTTGTGTTTGGTAAGCCGCTTGTCCGACTCAACTTTGAACAACTGAAGAAGGAAGCGAATCTTCGGTTTAGTTTAGTGCGAATTCGGGAGAATGCGGAAGCGATCGCTTTTTACCGAGGAGAAGAGCAAGAATCAAATCAGGTTAAACATCGGTTTTTAGAAGTATTTGAGAATGTAAAACGGCTGTTAGTTTGGGAATTGAACTTAAATATGGTGACAAACGCTTATGAGTTCATCCCCTTCATTCTGCCTGCTTTGGTTGTCGCACCTGCGATTTTTGCAGGAGAAATGGAAGTGGGTAAAGTTTCGGAAGCGCAGGGAGCTTTTATCCGGGTCTTTTTCTCGCTCAATGTTGTTGTTGCCCGTTTCCAGCAATTGACCACTTTTGGTGCTGGAATTAATCGTCTCTATACCTTCGCCCAGTTTTTAGAACAAACAGAAGCAGATCGAGCATCCGACGAGCAAAAGCCCAGAATTGAGACGGTTGAAGCAGAACGTCTTGAAGTGGAACATTTGAGTCTACAAACTCCCAATTATCAGCGGACGTTGGTGGAAGATTTGTCGATCGAGTTACCTGTTGGACAGGGACTTTTAGTGATGGGACCGAGTGGTTGTGGTAAGAGTTCGTTGCTAAGAGCGATCGCTGGCTTATGGGATTCTGGCACAGGTAAGATTATACGTCCTGCACCCGACCAAATCCTATTTTTGCCGCAGCGTCCTTACATGGTGCTGGGTACCCTCCGCGATCAAATGCTCTATCCCAACACCCACCTTGAGGTTGCCGAAGCACACTTGAAGCAAGTTCTGGAACAAGTGAATTTAGCGGATCTAGATGAACGATTTGGTGGGTTTGATGCCCAACAAGATTGGGCGGATGTCCTCTCGTTAGGCGAACAACAACGGCTAACTTTCGCTCGGTTGCTGCTGAATCAACCCAAGTACGCTATTCTGGACGAAGCGACCAGCGCGTTAGATATTGGTAATGAGGAACGGTTGTATCAACATTTGCGGCAGAAAGGGACTACTTTTTTAAGTGTGGGGCATCGCGAAACATTGGTTTGTTACCATCAGTCTTTACTGGAACTGTCTCAGGACAAAACCTGGCAGATAAAACAACCTATGTCTATTGCCTGAAAAATTAGTGTTTCTCACAGTAAACAACTAGCCCTTGGTGCATTAGTAGCCAAAGCAAGTCAATTAGGGGTATTGACGGATAACAATAGATAATAGTGACAATGCTCAATCGCTCGCCAAACTAGAAACGGCAACTAAAGAAATTCGTCTAACTATCAATAATCGCTTTGGATTACACGCCCGTCCAGCCGCTCAGTTTGTGAGTGTAGTCGCCCGATTTCCAGCGCAAGTTTGGGTGCAGAATTTAACCAGAGGTACGCAACCTGTACGTGGTGATAGTATTAATCAAGTAGCAATGGTGGACGAGTAATGCCTTTTTTATCGAGGTTTTCTTCTAATTCCAAAATGAATGCTAAATCTTCTGCTGGTAAAGATGTTTCTGACTCCAAAAAAGCAAACGCCTGTCGAAACTGATGAGGATTTGTTTTAATCGGTGCATCAAAGTGGCAAGGAATAATCCGCTCAAAATCCCAAAGGGCTACAAATGAAGCCCATTCAATAGTTTTCTCTGGTGAATGATCCAAAATTAAGGTTTGCAAAATCGGTGCTACCAAGGGTCTACCATTCCCCCGCAGTGCAGAAAATGAATGTTGCCAGCCATTTTTCCAGCGAAACGGAAATAAACCAAAATATGCTTCTTTGGATTTATCTGGTGCTTTGAACATATCAGTTAATGCCTGTTTGAGTCCCACTGTTTCTAATGCACCTGGTCGAAAGTAAAGTGCAAACAAACTAATCCGTTGCCATCCTTTACGCCGATTTTCTAGCGTATCTTTGATTTCTTCTAGTGCATTATCTCTGGCATGAAACAATAGCGGATAGGGGTCAAGTTGAGTGATTTCGGGTGGAATTTCTGGTACTGCTAACACTGTGTCTGTTAGCAGTAGAGTGCGCGAGTGTTTGTGCCATAATGCTACTTCGACAAAAGAACCTCGTCCCAAGTTAATGTTTAGTATTTTGTATTCAAACTCATTGCTAAAGGGTGCTAATTTGCTATCTTCAGGAAGTATCTTTGTTCGTTTTTCTGGAAAACCAAGCCAACTTAAAGGCAGGTTGAACGGATAACTCCACTGAGAAGGGGCGACAAAAACCTGAGCATTAGGAAAGCGTCTGGCAAAAGGGCCAACAAAGACCTTATGTTCTAAACCAGAGGCAGTGGGGAGGATAATGTACTTGACTTCACCATGAACTGCTACCAACTCGTTAACCAATCGGATGCACTCAGGAGTGGGTGCTACTGGTGCATAGATGAGTAAACCACCAGAAGCGAGTCGTACCGCAGTCATGCGAATGGGTGTTACTGTGTACAAAATGCCTTGGATTTGCTCGAATGTCCAGATAGTATCTTTAATGATTTCTCGACGTAATGTTCGCCGCTGGTTGTAAGGGTAAAGTGGTACTAAAGGCCAAAAGTGCCACGACCAATCTTGAGCATTGTGTTGTTTATCCTCTGCTATAGCTGCTCTCACAACCTCTCTCCCTGATTCAAAGAAACTGTTATTCTTACTCTAGCGGGGATTTCTTTTCGGATGTTAGGTCAAAAATTCCCTTGTGGGATAACATTATTCCACGCTGATGCTAAACTAACAAAGTTAATCGTGGTGTTAGTATATGGCAATCAGACTAGCGCTCCTTTCCAACGCAGGTGGCAGTGGGAAAACCACCCTAGCTGTGCATCTAGCTTATTTATTAGGCAATGCTGGGTTCAGTGTAGCCCTTGTTGACTTAGACCCGCAAGGTTCCTGTTCCTTAATGGGAGGATTACCCCGACCTCATCCCGACCAAACCATTGCTGCTGTATTGCGAGACGATTTCCAGGGAAACTGGCCTACTACACCCTTATGGCAAGACCAGGTAAAAAACGTAGTAGCCGTACAAGGAGAAATGGGATTAGTAAAAACCATTAACGAATTAGTGTTGCACGAACGGGGTGCTTATTTACTAGGCGATCGCCTATTAGATTATCCATTACCTCAAGACATTCTAATTTTCGACTGTCCCGCCACATTAGGCCCATTACCTTTAATCGCCCTTTCCGCTTGTACACATCTGCTAGTTCCGGTACAAGTAGAACCAAAATCAGCAGATGGAGCAGGTAAACTCATAGAATGGTTTTACCACAACTCTCGTCGCCTCAGACTCAAACCAGAACCGCAGATATTAGGATTTGTACCTAATCAATACGACAAGACGATCGCCATTCACCGCAACATCTTAGCTTCCTTAGAACCCCAACTATCCAAACTATCCATTCACTGCTTCCAACCAATCCGCTTTTCATCAGAATTCAAGAATGCTTCTGCACTAGGATTACCAATTCACCTTTATCGTCCCCTACATCCTGCCTGCAAAGACTTCACCCCAATAATAAATAAGATTACTCAACTTATCAAAAAACCAAAGGCTGCACATGAATAAAAAAGCACAAATAGACTTATCCAATTTGTTTTCTGGTGCGGAATATTCCCAAGAAGTCCATGCACTAGAAACTAAGATAACCGAACTGCAATCCGAAATAGAGCAATTGCGTTCCGTTGGCTCTCAACAAGTTGAAACCAAAGTCCAAGAATTGCGTTCAACTCTCACATCAGGGGGTGTAATAGACATATCAGTGGAGCAGATAGATCCTAACCCAGACCAACCAAGACAGACATTTTCACCGGAAAGCATTAACGGGATGATGGTTTCCCTAGCTAGCGATGGACAGCAGGAACCAATTATCCTCATAGAACAACCAGATGGACGGTATCTACTATTTGATGGAGAACGACGTTGGCGTGCGGCTTTGCAATTGCAGTGGGGTACGATAAAAGCAGTAATTATCCCTTGTCCCGAAGCACTGCACCGTCGCGTTCTACTCGCTAACTTGCATCGGGAAAACTTAAATCCGCTAGATATGGCAGAAGCGTTAATCAAAGAAATAGCTCAGACAAGTAATCTAAACGAGCAAGATATTCCTCGCATTTTAAGAACCGCAGTCCGACGACTAGAAAGACAAGGAAAAACCAATCAAATTAGTGAAATAGTAGTAGTTAGCCCAGAGTCACAACAAGAAGTTTTAGCCGAATTAGAACTCAACTCATCAGAAAAGAGCGTACTTAGCGTGTTGCTGTCTTTGCAACTAAACCCAGCTTCCATAAATACCAATATTTTTCCCATGCTAGGGTTAGCAGCAGATTTAAAGCAAGCTATGCGTACTCAAGGACTAGGGGGAATACAAGCAATTGCCGTGCAACGTTGTAATGCCAAAGCGTTGGGAATCAAGGAAGCAGAGGCTAAAAAAGTCAGAGCCAAGTTAGTTAAGCGAATTTTACAAGAAAAATTATCTGTGGCTAAAACTAGGGCATTAGTTTCATCAGAAATTAGCAGTTATCTAAAAGAACAAGCAAAAGAACAAACGCCATCTCGTGCTACAGGCATGATTCGGCAAGTGCGAGAAATGGCACTTGATAATATGGAACAACAAGAGTTGGAAGCACTAAAAGTTGCACTTGCTTCCAAGTTAAATGAAATTGAATCCATGTTGTCAGCACAATAAATTACATAGTTTTCCAGAAAATTTTACTGTTTGTTATGAGTGAACATAACCAGAAAATGGCTAGGATTGGGGTATGGACTCTTTCGCTCAAAATCAACCGCAGTTTGCTTTAACCGAAGCACCCCTAGCAGCCAGAATGCGACCGCGCACCCTGGAAGAATTTATTGGTCAAGAACACATCATTGGCCCAGGACGCTTATTGCGCCGTGCAATTCTTGCCGACCAACTATCATCAATCATCTTCTCAGGCCCACCCGGTACGGGCAAAACCACATTAGCACGCATTATCGCCAACACCACCAAAGCTCACTTTATTGCCATCAACGCCGTACTTTCGGGAGTTAAAGAAATTAGAGATGCCATTTCCACAGCCCAAGAAAAACAAAAGAAGTACACCCAACGCACTATTCTATTTGTCGATGAAGTACACCGCTTTAACAAATCCCAACAAGACGCATTATTGCCTTGGGTAGAAAATGGTACAGTAATCCTGATTGGTGCTACTACCGAAAACCCTTACTTTGAAGTGAACAAAGCACTCGTTAGCCGTTCGCGAATTTTCCAACTCAAACTGCTCGACGATGAAGATTTACACCGTATTATCGAGCAAACACTAAACGATTCAGAACGCGGCTATGGCAAACTAAAAATTAAGTTAGAACCCGATGCTGTAGAACATTTAGTAAATGTTGCCAATGGCGATGCTCGTTCTTTACTCAACGCTTTAGAACTAGCAGTAGAAACCACACCAGTAGATGAAGTAGGAATCATCCACATTACCTTAGCAGTAGCAGAAGAATCAATCCAGCAAAGAGCAGTTCTCTACGATAAAGAAGGAGACGCACACTTTGATACCATCAGTGCATTTATTAAAAGCTTACGCGGCTCTGACCCAGACGCTGCATTGTATTGGTTAGCAAAAATGGTTTATGCGGGAGAAGACCCCCGTTTCATCTTTCGGCGAATGTTGATACTAGCCAGCGAAGATGTAGGATTAGCTGACCCCAATGCGGTAGTAGTAGTGAATGCTTGTGCTCAAGCCTTTGACCGAGTAGGAATGCCAGAAGGACGCTACCATTTAGCACAAGCCACTTTATATTTAGCAAATACAGCCAAATCGAATAGCGTGATGGGATTTTTCGATGCTTTATCTGTAGTGGAAAAAGAAAAAGAAGCAGAAGTACCCAATCATTTGAAAGATGCTAATCGGGATAAAAAAGGATTTGGACATGGTGCAGGTTATTTATATCCTCACGCTTACCGCGACCATTGGGTAGCTCAACAATACTTACCCACCAGCTTGCAAGGACAAGTATTTTATCAACCTTCACTTCAAGGATTTGAAGGTGGAATCGCTTCGGCTGTTGCACGTCGTCGAGAAGCACAACTAGCTGCTTCGTTAGAGGGTATGGGAATAGCACCAGCAGAAGTGTTGACTTATGGAACGACTGACAAGGCAACCGAACGCTGGTTGCAGCGTACTTTGTCTCAAGTTGGAGAACAATTAGAAAAAGTACGCGAGCGCATTTTTAGTTTAGTTCAACTCCAGCGACATCATATAATACTTGACCTCAATGCAGGTAGTGGATTACTTACCTGGGAAGCCGTCCGCCAAGTACCAGAAGGTGGTGTTTATGCTTGCGTTCGTACTCATAAAGAAGCATCAGCATTAGAAGAACAAGTAGTAGCGTTACCAGAGTTAGTGCGTCCATTTGTGCTGACATCGACTTTAGCAGAATTACCAAATGTTCTAACAGCCGAAGCTGCCAATGTAGAGTTTAACTACATCAT
>JBAVZX010000773.1:0-5042 GCA_049589015.1 Phormidium sp.
GCCTTAAAAACCCCGGAAAAGGTGATAAACGTTATCACCTGATTCTTTCCCAGCGAAAAGAAACTTTATATATTTCTATAAGCAAAGGTATTTTAGAGCAAGAAAGTTTAAAAATAGAAGAGTGTCTGGGGGCTTCTAATTATGATTATCCTTATGGTGATACTGATTATGAGTTTAATATATTAGGAATAATTTGGGTTATTCCCAGCAAAGAAGATATATTTTTGCAATCAATAAAAGATAAATACCAAGCTGTTTTTCGGGGAGACACTAGAGGTGAATTCAGACTTTATTATTATGACGAGATTTCAGAGCAGATGATTTATGAAAAACCGGAAAAATTTAACATAGAAGACTTCGCCGATAGAGAAACTTATTTAATCTTAACAGAAGATAAGCTTTTCCCATACGCATGGCAGGTGTCTATTAGTTCAAAAGAAATTCTACGAGAATTTATTACTATCTTTACCAAAATTATTATGAAACCGAAGTAATGTCTATCAAAACCAAAACATTACTTGCTCTAAAAAGAAAATCTATAAATGTCTAAACCAAATGCCTAAACCAGTTGACTGGACAGTTGGTATCTCAGCCAGCATACTAATAGCTAATGGAACCCAAGTTAGCGGCAAATTTCTCTTAGATGGTGCAAATTCCAGAGAAGTTCGCTATCGCATGGATGGAAATAGTATAACTAGCTACATTGTCTACGATGATAATGGACGAGCAATTAAACGAGTGGACTTGACGGGAAAAGCTCATGCAGGTATTTCTACACCTCACGTTGTTGAGTATAAACATAACAAAAATCCAATCGGAGATATTTTTATACAAGCTGAAAAATTAGTTCGACCAGCAACAGCAGCAGAAATACCCTAAACTAGGCGTTGCATGATTGTGTAGAGATTATGTAATGATAGACTAAAGCAGAATTTAAGTCGATCTAATCAATCATTCTCTGGTTGTGTAACGCTGTAAAGCTGATGGCTATAAAACAAATATCATTAAATCCAGAACAGTTAATTGATTTCCAACAATGGAAACAAGCGAACGGTGATGACTTCTCACTTTGGGATTATCTTTTTGGAGTTGCTAATGCGGAAATAGCGATCGCATTCACCAAACTATTTTTACCTGATATTATCGAACATGAAGGCGGCATCTTTTTAGCTGAAGCTTTCAATAAAGAAACCTACGAACAGTGGAAAGCTAAACTAGGCAACGACATCATAGCAATTGAAAAAGTGATGAATCATCAGCATATTGATGATTTGCTTCCAGGTACAGAGAAAGTTGGCATCGATAACTTATATTATCTGGGAAATGCCATCTCTCAAATGTGGACAAATCGCCTAAAATCACTTTATCCTGAGCGAAACTTTCAAGTTAGGTGCGATCGAGATGAATATACGGTTGTGGTAACATTCTGCCAGATACTATCATTTGTAGACATTTCATAAAATTTTCCTAACATACCCTAACTCACCATCAATGCAAAGTGTTACAATCAACAACCAAAGCTAGGGGTGCCCATTGTGGGCTGAGATTAGACCCTTAGTACCTGAGACTGGGTAATACCAGCGGAGGGAAGCTGTTTATCCGAGGAATCAAATATGCGAACAGAATGGGTCGCCAAACGGCGTGGGGAAGTTAATGTCTCTCAAATGCACTATGCCCGCCAGGGTGTTATTACCGAAGAAATGCACTACGTCGCCCAACGGGAAAATCTTCCTGTTGAGTTAATTCGGGATGAAGTAGCAAGGGGACGGATGATTATCCCTGCTAACATTAACCACCCTAACTTAGAGCCGATGTGTATTGGCATCGCCTCCAAGTGCAAAGTTAATGCCAACATTGGTGCTTCTCCTAATTCTTCTAATATTGAAGAAGAAGTCAATAAGCTGAAATTGTCGGTAAAATATGGTGCTGACACCGTGATGGACTTGTCCACAGGTGGCGGAAACTTAGATGAAATTCGCACCGCTATTATTAAAGCTTCCCCTGTTCCCATTGGTACGGTGCCAATTTACCAAGCATTAGAAAGCGTCTATGGCAGGATGGAAAATCTTACACCTGATGACTTTCTTCATGTGATTGAAAAACACGCTCAACAAGGCGTTGATTACATGACAATTCATGCAGGTATTTTAATAGAACATTTGCCTTTGGTAAAATCCAGAATTACAGGAATTGTGTCTCGTGGTGGCGGAATTATTGCTAAGTGGATGTTACATTATCACAAGCAAAATCCTCTTTACACTCACTTCCAAGACATCATTGAAATCTTCAAGAAATACGATGTTTCTTTTAGTTTAGGTGATTCTTTGCGCCCTGGTTGTACTCATGATGCTTCCGATGCTGCCCAACTTGCAGAATTAAAAACCCTTGGTAAATTAACGCGCAAAGCTTGGGAACATAATGTGCAAGTAATGGTCGAAGGGCCAGGTCATGTACCGATGGATCAAATTGAGTTTAATGTGAGAAAACAAATGGAAGAGTGTTCCGAAGCACCTTTCTATGTTTTAGGGCCTTTGGTGACAGATATTGCTCCTGGTTATGACCATATCACTTCTGCGATCGGGGCTGCAATGGCTGGTTGGTATGGTACTGCAATGTTGTGTTATGTAACGCCTAAAGAACATTTAGGTTTACCGAATGCGGAAGACGTGAGAAATGGGTTAATTGCTTATAAAATAGCTGCCCATGCTGCGGATATTGCGCGTCATCGTCCGGGAGCACGCGATCGCGATGACGAACTTTCCCAAGCCCGTTATAATTTCGATTGGAATCGTCAATTTGAATTGGCATTAGATCCCGATCGGGCCAAAGAATACCACGACGAAACCTTACCAGCAGACATCTACAAAACCGCCGAATTCTGTTCAATGTGTGGGCCAAAATTCTGCCCGATGCAAACAAAAGTTGATGCCGAAGCATTGGAAGAATTGGAGAAATTCTTAGCAAAAGATCAGGAATCTGTAGCAGTTCCTAGCATCTAAGATTAAATTAGGGTGGGATTTTTCCCACCTTAATATTTTACATTGGCTTAGTCATCAATCATTGGTCATTAGTTATTACTACCACACCAAAAATATAGAAGAATATCTGTGTTCATTTGTGGACATCTGTGATAAAAAATCAAATTTATACACCCCATCAAAAATATAGAAGAACATCAAGGCGATTAAGTAATCAGAAAAAGTGTTATGGACTATGAAAAAATCAAGCATGAATTAAAGACTTCCTCTGCCATTAAGCTGTTACGAAGTGCAAATGCAGCATTGATAATCAGCTTTTTATATAAACAGTTTAAGGTCACTCAACGAGTTTCAGTTTCTCAAATCGAGCTAGAAACAAAGTTGGAAGACTATATTGATTTTTTGCGGGATATTGAGCCAGAATCTTACCCTCTATCGCCTAAAAAGTATCTGAGTGAATGGTGTGACGATCGGCTTTTGAGAAAAACATTTGATAGTGGCGACGATCCGGTATTTACCCTAACTCCAGAGGCAGAAAAAGCGCTTGCTTGGTTAGAAGATTTGCAAAAACGGGATGAGTTTATCGGTACAGAATCTCGCTTTCTGCAAATCTTCGACCTATTAAAAGAAATTCAAGACCGCAGTACGATGGATGTGGAAACACGGATTGCTCAATTAGAACGCGATCGCGATCGCTTTCAACAGGAAATTGACCAAATTCGTCAAACAGGAGTTGTTGAACCTTACAACACAACACAATTACAAGAACGATTTTTGTTAGCTAATAAAGTGACTCGTCAACTGATAGCTGATTTTAGAGAAATTGAACAAAACTTTCGCAATCTGACTCGGAAAATTCAGGAGGCACAGTTAGAGAAAGATACCCGTAAAGGAATGGTACTTGGTCGAGTATTAGATGCCGAGCAAGAATTAAAAGAATCCGATCAAGGAAGAAGTTTTTACGCCTTCTGGAATTTTCTGATCTCAGATAGTAAACGACAGGAACTCAAGTCTATGATTCAAAAGGTTTATCAGTTAGAAGAACTGCAACCCTTGACTCAGGAGAATCGTTTACTACATCGGATTGAGCGGAGTTTATTGGATGCTGGAGAATATATCGTGCAATCCAATCATCGCCTCACTGAAAAACTGCGTCAGATGTTGGATGAACGGAATCTTCAGGAAAATCGACGAGTTACGGAACTGATTAGTGACGTAAAACGCCTTGCTTTGAGAGTGGCAAATAATGTTCCGACAGAGCCGGATTTCTGGACTTTAGAAGGAGAAACTGCTGTTCATCTGGTGATGGAACGTCCCCTGCACCAATTGGAAGAAACAGAGGTGCCAACCTTTTCCCTGGATTTTACAGACTTGTCAGATATTACCCCAAATGAGGAAATCGCTGAACTTTACCAACAGTTTTATGTAGATGAGGACTTGTTAGCCCAGCGAATTGATCAAACGCTACAACACTGTTCAACCATTACGCTAAGAGATTTAATTCAACTGTATCCAGTGACGCAGGGATTGCCGGAAATTGTGGCTTATCTAGCGATCGCCACAGAATCCGAACGCCATTCTATCGAATGTAGTAGAATTGACTACATTACAATACCCAGTTTGCAACCAGAAAAGCAACTCAAACTCACCCTGCCACGAATCATCTTCCGCCGCTGATGGCTCAAATGATACAACCGCAACCCTACGCCCCCGTTATACTCAAACTTCTCCAAGGAGCAATGTATAGCGATGACCCCCATTGGGATCGTCTGCAAAGTTATCTGGCTCCGATTAAGGATTACTTTGGCAAAATTGGTTTGCAGGTTCAGAATTACGAAATGGAAGGATTTGCTTATCTCGAACAACCTGAACCTAACACGGAAGATCGCACCGAACCCCCTCTACCTCGCCTCACGGTTCGCCGTCAACTGAGCTTCAAATTGACATACTCCCCCGTCAAGCGTTGCTGTGACGGGGGATTCTCTCAGAATCACTTCTTGAGATTACTGGCTCAACGAGACGACTTAAATCCTCAACATCTCTGTTGAAGACCCAGAGGCCGGA
>JBAVZX010000774.1:0-1769 GCA_049589015.1 Phormidium sp.
GGTAATTCGCCGAATAAATCGCTGTGCTTTTGGGGGATGCCATCCCGGAGATGCGCCAGTTAGTAATGATTTTGTGCCAGAAGGTTGAATGGTAGTACAACGATTTGGGCGTTTGAGATTATGGCGATCGCAATAATCCCAAACCACCCGATGCACAGTTTCTCGCCACCGATTTAGGTACTCTGCTTCCTGTTCTTTAAACTTCAATCCTTCCTCAGTTTCCGGTCTTCCTTCCGTCCACCAATGCAACCACTCAACACCAAAAGCATTCACAAAAAAGTCAAACAAACCAGTAAAAGAAACCCCTACAATTGGGTCTAATTCCCGACTGTATCGATAACGAGGTTCAACAAATTTGTGATTCAAAAGTGTTGCTACAGATAAAGCACCTGCGGTGAAAGCATCCTCCTGTTCTTGGTAGTTTTTGGGATCGATTTGATTGAGGTGAATTTCCGCCAAATTACACTGTCCTGTTAGGGTGCCACCAAATACTCCTTTATGGAATTCTGGTTCATTGAAACAGAAGGTGTCGTGATTTCCTGGTAGAGGTTCGATCGATCGCACTACCTGATATTTACCTTTAGCATTAGGTTGATGACCCCTTGAAGTATCCAACCGTTGACAAGGAATCGCCGCACAATCAGTAATTTGTAAATACCACAAATCATGATTGCGAATTCCTAAATTGGTACTAGTTCCCGCCTTTGCTGCCAGATTAATCGAACAACGAATTCCACACTTAATCAACAGTAAATAAACCCGATAAGCACGGTCATAATCAGACAAATAAATCCGAATACCACCACTAGAAACAACTGAACCATCGGCATCTGCTAAACCAGCAATGAAATGCAAAATAGATTCCCTATCCCAAGATGCAATTTCATCGAAAGCTGTAGCAGTATATTTTATAGCGCGAACTTGTTCAGGATCAAACTGCTTTTGGAATCCCGTGTAAAGTAGACAAGGAACCTCTTTAGATTCCGTGTAATAGCGTTTTTCTCCGCTAGTTTTTCCAGCAATAACTAAATCTTGATGGCGTTTTACTCCGTACAAGCGCAGTTGTAATTGTGGCTTACCATTAGACAGACAAAGGGAACCATCGCCCACCAATTGACCTAATGTATAAGCCCAAGTTGGTTCGACAAATTTGCCATCCTGATAAGCAATTTGGAAGGTTTCGGTGTGTAGACTATAATTGCTGGTTTTTAGCCGTTCTGCGAGTTCTATTGTGGTTAATTCTTCATACTTTTTACCAAAGCGATCTTTCACAAAGAAACGGTGTTTTTCTGTGACATCTAAGAATGTACCATCACCAAAAGATACGCGATACAATTGACGATTTTTTCCCGTCAGCATCGGTACTACTTGACTCCAACGTTGACCATTCCAAACTTCTACAGTTTGTCCGACAACATCTTGAATTTGGTGCATTCCATCGCGAGTAATTAGCATGGTTTTACCTGACACGCAATGGAAATTAGCGCCGATAATTTCACCGCAATTATGAGCAACAAAGCCATTAGCATCAAACTGAGAAACCCCTGGTACAGTGCAATCATAAACTGCTTCTTCGCCATCAGGAATAAAAGCAGTAATTTGGACAGCAAATCTCTCACGGTTAAACTTACGTTTGTACTCAGATAGTAGACTTGCTAGTAACTGTGATTTCTCTGGTTCTTGGAATCTAATTAATTGCTGAAAGACATAGATATTGTCATTAGCAATGACTAACTCATGAGATGCTTTACAGAAGTATGCTGCTAAGT
>JBAVZX010000775.1:0-7009 GCA_049589015.1 Phormidium sp.
GTAGTGTGACTAAGTGTCCGGTCATTCGCTCGATAGTACTACTATTAAATAAGTCGGTGTTGTATTCCCATACTCCTATTATTCCTCTCTCTGTTTCTTCCATTGATAATGTTATGTCGAATTTGGCGATCGCACTTTCTATCTCTAATGTACTGATACTCAATCCACTTAACTCTACCAAAGACAAGGGCGTATTCTGGAGGACAAACATTACTTGGAATAGGGGGCTGTAACTGAGATCCCGTTGCGGCTGTAATGCTTCTACTAACATCTCAAATGGTAAATCTTGATGGGTGTATGCTGCTAATGATACTTGCCGCACTCGATTTAGTAATTGCTTGAAACTGGGATTTTCCGATAAGTCTGTTCTCAGTACTAAAGTGTTGACAAAGAAGCCGATCAACCCTTCTATTTCACTATAATTCCGGTTGGCAATGGGACTGCCTACTAATATGTCCGATTGCCCAGTATATCGGTAGAGTAAGGTTTTAAAGGCTGCTAATAAAGTCATAAACAAAGTTACTCCTTGTTCTTGACTTAGTTGATTCAGCTTTTGACTCAGTTCGGGTGAAAGTGTAAACTGTTGATGTGTACCGACAAATGTTTGTTCTGCTTTTCTGGGTCGGTCTGTGGGTAGTGATAGTAAAGCTGGTGCGTTCGCCAGTTGTTCTTGCCAATAATTCAGTTGTGTTTGCAATATTTCTCCTGACAACCACTCTCTTTGCCATAAGGCAAAGTCAGCGTACTGAATTGCTAGTGCGCTTAATGGTGATGGCTGATCTTGAGCGTAAGCGTTGTATAATTCTGCTAGTTCTGTAACAAAAACATTCATCGACCAAGCATCACTAACTATGTGGTGCATACATACCAGTAATATATGTTCGGTTTCGGAGAATACGATTAATTTAGCTCTGATTAATAAATCATTTGCTATGTCAAATGGTTGGTTTGCTTCCTGTTTTACTAGTTCTGCTATGGCTGTTTCTGGTTCAGTTGTTGATAACTGTTTGGATTCAACAACTGATAAATTCCAATTGAACGAGGGATGAATTATTTGTGTTGCTTGTCCATCTACTGTTATGAAATTTGTGCGTAATGCTTCGTGGCGAGCAATTATTGTTTCTAAGCTTTGTTCTATGGCTGTTACTTTTAGCTTTCCTTCTAGACGCAAAGCGAACGGTATGTTGTATAAGGAACTATTCGGTTCAAATTGGTCGATAAACCATAACCGCTTTTGAGCATAAGATAAGGGTAAATCGGTATCATTTTCTCTCTTGACTATGGCTGGCAAACTCAGTTGTAAATTCCCTCGCTGTATCTGCTGAATTTGTATAGCTAATTGGGCCACTGTAGGCGCAGCAAACAAACTCCGCAAGGGCAACTCCACTTGTAAGCGGTTACGAATCCGTGACATTAATTGGGTGGCGAGTAATGAGTGTCCTCCCAGTGCAAAGAAATTATCATGAATTCCCACCTGCTTCAAGTTTAGAAGTTGTTCCCACAGATGTGTCAGAATTTCTTCTACGGGGTTGCGCGGCGCTACATAATTGTCTGTTTGTCTGCTGTAAGAATCTGGTTTGGGTAAGGCGCGTCGGTCTATTTTGCCACTGGGGGTTAAAGGCAAGGTTTCTAGAATGACAAAAGCACTGGGTAGCATATATTCTGGAACTTTGGCTTTCAGGTATTGCCGTAGTTCTATAATCGTCGGTGCGGCTTCAGCTTGAGATAGGATATATGCGACTAGGCGTTTATCTCCTGGTGTATCTTCTCTGACAGTTACCACAGCGGTTTGTACTTGGGGATGCTGACTCAAGAGTGCTTCAATTTCCCCTAACTCTATCCGGTAGCCACGAATTTTTACTTGATTGTCAATCCGTCCCAGATATTCAATGTTTCCATCGGGTAAGTAGCGGGCTAAATCTCCAGTTTTATATAGTTTTGAGTTTTGAGTTTGTAGGGGCGGGTTTTGTCCAGGGATTGTCTGATTGTTACCAAAATTGTCTGCTAAACCCGCCCGTACAGAGTTTTCAAAGGGATTGAAAATGAATTTTTCTTGAGTTAATTCTGGTCGGTTTAGATAGCCTCTTGCTAAGGAAACTCCACCTATATGCAATTCTCCTGGTACACCTATTGGTACTGGCTGTAAGTGTGCGTCGAGAATGTAGATTTGAGCGTTGGGAATTGGACGACCGATCGGCGGCAGCAAAGGCCAGTTCTCTGCTTTATTATTTAGGGTATAAGCAGTCACTACATGGCTCTCTGATGGCCCATAATGGTTATGCAAAGTGCAGTCATTTAACTGGCTCAACCACTGTGAAATTGCTGGTGTAATCTGTAATTGTTCCCCAGCGGTTATGATTTCCCTTAGTTCTTTCCACACACATTGACGTTCAGTTGCTACCTCAGCTAGCTGTTGTAACCCTACGAAGGGAAGAAATAGTCTTTCTACTGCTTGTTCTTGCAATATTGCTAATAAAGCTTCTGGTTCTCGACGGATTTGCTCTGTAATCATCAACAGTGTTCCTCCAGTACTCCAAGTGGAGAACATTTCTTGGCAGGATACATCAAAGCTAATCGGTGCAAATTGCAGGGTTTTGCCCCCAAGGGAAGTTGTTTGATTTTGCTGATGCCAGAACATAAGATTTACCAGGGGGAGGTGATTCATTGCAACCCCCTTTGGCTGACCTGTAGAACCAGAAGTGTATATCACATAAGCTAAATTTTCTGGCTGAACATTAGAGTTCACCTTTTCCTGACTCAACTGTGAAATTATTTGCCATTCTCTATCCAAACACACTAACTCTGTTTTGGTTGCTGGTAGTCTCTCCAAGAGACTCTGTTGGGTCAGTAGCACCTTTACAGATGAGTCTTCTAACATTAAGTGCAAACGCTCGCTGGGATACTCTGGGTCTAGAGGTACATAAGCTCCACCCGCTTTAAGAATCCCTAAAACTCCCACTACCATTTCTAAGGAGCGTTCCAAACAAATTCCCACTAACACATCTGTATCTACTTCCAAAGATCGTAAATAATGTGCTAACTGATTTGCTCGGCAGTTCAATTCATTGTATGTCAATTGTTGTGATTCAAACACCACTGCTATTGCTTCTGGTGTGAGTTCTACTTGCTCCTCAAATAACTGATGTAGAGTTTTCTGTTTTGGATACTCAATTTGAGTATTATTCCACTCTGATAAGAGTTGATTTTGTTCAACTTTGGTGAGCATTGGCAATTGAGAAATTCGCTCTAGGGGGTTGGCGAGTATTGCTGAAACCAAGGTGATAAAATGACCTGTCATTCGTTCAATGGTGTTACCATCAAACAAATCTGTATTGTATTCCCACACTCCCACCAGTCCATCATGTGTATTATTCATTGATAAGGTTAAGTCAAATTTGGCGATCGCTTCTTCACCAAGAATCGGACTGATAGTTAACCCACGTAGATCTAATTGAGACATCTGAGTGTTCTGAAGCACGAACATCACCTGGAATAGGGGACTATAGCTCAGATTTCTTTCTGGTTGTAATGCCTCTACCAGCATTTCAAAGGGTAAATCTTGATGAGTGTATGCTGCTAAGGAAACATCCAGCACCCGACTTAGCAATTCCAAGAAACTAGGATCTTCTGATAAATTAATCCTCAACACTAAAGTATTAGCAAAAAAGCCGATCAACTCTTCAATTTCACTTTGGTTCCGATTAGCGATCGGAGTCCCTACTACAATATCTGATTGTTCAGTGTAGCGGTAAAGTAATATATCAAATACTCCCAACAGCGTCATAAACAAAGTAACCCCTTGTTCCTGACTTAGTTGAGTTAATTTCTCCGCCAAATCTACGGAAAGTACAAACTGTTGATGTGCGCCTGTAAAGGTTTGTACAGCTGGTCTGGGTCGGTCTGTTGGCAGTGATAATAAAGCTGGTGCATTCGCTAGTTGAGTTTGCCAATAGCTTAATTGGGTTTGCAACACCTCTCCTTGCAACCATTGCCTCTGCCAAATAGCAAAATCCGCGTACTGGATTGGTAAAGGAGTTAAAGGTGAAAGCTGACCTTGAGCATAAGCGTTGTACAGTATGGTTAGTTCGGAGGCAAACACACCCATTGACCAACCATCACTAACAATATGGTGTATACATATCAGCAAGATGTGTTCGGTTTCAGAAAGTGCTACTAATGTACCTCTAATTAAGGAATCATTTGCTAAGTCAAACGGTTGAATTGCTTGTTGCTGTGTTAATTGTTGTGTGGCAATTTCGGATTCTGGAATAGATAAATGCGTTAAATCAACAACTGATAATCCCCAATTTGAGACAGCATGAATGATTTGAGTAGGTTGTCCATCAATACTAATAAAATTGGTGCGTAATGCTTCATGACGAGTAATTATTGTTGCTAAACTTTGTTCTAAGGCAGCAACTTCAAGCTTTCCTTCCAGACGCAAAGCAAAGGGAATATTATATAAAGGGCTATTGGGTTCAAACTGATCGATAAACCATAACCGCGTTTGAGCAAATGATAAAGATAAATCGGTATCATTTTCTCTTTTAACAATTGGTAGCGAACTCAGTTGTAAATTTTGCTGTTGTAATTGGTAAATTACCTGGGCTAATTTAGCGACTGTAGGCTCTGTAAATAAACTTTGCAATGATATTTCTACTTGCAACTGGCTACGGATACGTGAAATTAATTGGGTGGCAAGTAGCGAGTGTCCACCTAGTTCAAAGAAGTTATCATGAATTCCGATCGGACTTAAGTTAAGAATTTGTTCCCACAAGTTTACCAAAATTTCCTCTATCGGTGTGCGGGGAAGCTCGTATTTATCTGTGTGTGTGCTGTGGAAATCAGGAGAAGGTAAAGCGCGAAGGTCAACTTTACCATTAGCAGTTAAAGGCAGAGTTTGTAGGAATACCACAGCACTCGGTACCATAAACTCTGGCAACAAACCTTTCAAATATTGCCGCACTTGCTCGCCACTCAATACCTCTGGTGTTTGCTCCACAATATATGCTACCAGTCGTTTATCTCCTGGTGTATCTTCCCTAACCATCACCACTGAAGCTAGGATTTCTTGATGTTGGTTAAGTACCGCCTCTATTTCACCCAACTCAATGCGGAATCCGCGAATTTTTACTTGATTATCAATCCGCCCCAAATACTCTAATTCTCCATTAGCTAAATAACGTCCCAAGTCCCCAGTCTTATAAAGTCTCTTGGCTGATGTTTCTTGGCTGTGTTTCTCAAAAGGATTAGCGATAAATCTTTGAGCAGTTAGTTCTTCCCGATTCCAATAACCCCTGGTAACTCCGGCTCCTCCTACATATATCTCCCCTTTCACTCCAATTGGTACTAGCTGTAAATATTCATCCAAGATATACACTTGTAAATCTGGTAGCGGACGACCAATGGCATTCCCGGAGTTGTTTATCTCACCTTGGCTTAACGGACGATAAGTGACATGGACAGTAGTCTCTGTAATTCCATACATATTTACTAACTGTGGTTTACTATCCCCATGCCTGTCATACCAAGGTTGCAAACTCTTCTGGTCTAAAGCTTCCCCGCCAAATATCACTAACCTTAATTTTAATTCTCCTTCTGTGGCTAATGACGACTCGGCAGCAATTAATTGCCGGAAGGCGGACGGTGTTTGATTAAGTACCGTGACTTGTTGTTCGCACAGCAATTGGTAGAATGATTCTGGCTCTCTGGCAAGCAGGTAGGGTACGATTACTAGTCTGCCACCATAGAGTAATGCTCCCCAGATTTCCCACACTGAGAAGTCGAAAGCAAAGGAATGGAACAATGTCCAGACATCTTGTGCGTTGAATTGGTAGTGTTCTTGTGTGGCAGCAAATAACCGCACTACGTTTGCGTGGTTTACTAATACCCCTTTTGGTTTTCCTGTAGAACCTGATGTATAAATTACGTAAGCCAGGTTGTTTGTACTGGTTATTAGTTCTGGGTTTTTGTCGCTTTGCTGCCTAATCTTTTCCCAGTCTCGGTCTAAGCAGATAATTTCTGCCTGACTTACTGCTAATCCACCCAACAATTTCTCTTGCGTCAGTACTAGTGATACAAGTGAGTCTTCTTGCATGAAGCTAATTCTTTCTCTGGGATAGGTTGGGTCTAACGGCAGGTATGCTCCCCCGGCTTTCAGGATGCCTACTATTGCTACTACCATTTCCAGGGAGCGTTCTAGGCATATCCCGACCAATTTCTCTGCTCCTACTCCCATTGAGCGCAGATAATTTGCTAACTGATTTGCCTGGTTATTTAATTCCCGGTATGTTAGTTGTTGCTGTTCACATACTAATGCTACTGCTTCTGGGGTTTTCTCTACCTGCTCCTCGAACCATTGATGGAGACATTTGTCTACTTGATACTCTTCATGAGTATTGTTCCTCTCTCCCCATAACTGTTGTTTTTCGGTTTTACTCAAGATGGGTAGTTCCCAGAGCGGCTGTTCTGGATTAGACACAATTGCAGATAGCATGGTTTGAAAATGACCCAACATCCGACTGATTGACCCATCATCAAATCGGTTGGCATCATAGCTTACTTTCACCCATAAGCGTTCTCCTAGTGCCACTACTACTGTCAATGGATAATTTGTTTGTTCCACCGCCTGAAAGTTTGCCAAAGCAAAATTTCCTTGGTCTTCGACTAGCACATTCTCTACTGGATAATTCTCAAACACGAGGATGCTCTGGAACAAAGAACTATTTCTTGGGACTTCGCTTTGTGCTTGGATTTCGATTAATGAGCTATATGAATATTGCTCTGATTCTACCAGTTGGGTTTGAATATTCTGCAATAATTCCAGCAGTTTTGTTTCTCTGGAGATTTGCACCCGCATCGGTAGGGTATTGATAAATAATCCTACCATTGATTCGACTCTGGCGATCGCCGCTGGACGACCTGAGACTGTGGCTCCAAATACCACATCTGTTTCGCCACTATAACGTGAGAGCAACAAGGCCCACGTTGCTTGCACCAAATTATTCAG
>JBAVZX010000776.1:0-3366 GCA_049589015.1 Phormidium sp.
GACTAGCTCTGGGTTTTGGAGCTTTGTTTAAACGGCAGGTGGCAAAACAGCAGAAAAAAGCTGTTGTTAAGTCTTAAGATTCATCTAATTTTGCTAATCATCCATGTTGCTAGTTAATAAACAAAACTTATCTGGAGCTTACTGATCAAGGCTTCAGAGTTTTTCTTGAGTGTATATAGTAATGCAAGTTGCCAGTTATATAATTAATAATTAAGGGTCCAATTAAGTACAAAGCAAATAACTAGCAACTTGCTTAAGCCCTGAATTCTGATCTGCTCTTAGTATTTTCGGGGTACGATGAAAGCTGGAAATTTATTCTCAATTAAACATTTAAAAACCTCTAAGTTCTGGCTCTTAGGTATAACATCAGGCTTAGTTGCGATTCATCTTACTTTAACCTGGAGAGCAGAAGATTCAAGCTTATGGGGAATTAGTATCCTTTTTTGGCTTGCCGTAGGGTCAATGTTATGGTCAAAACGTCATACTTTCATTTTAGAAAGTAGCGCTTTTTCTAGTATTTTAGGGACAATTTTTGTTGGTTTAGTACTCATTAAAAGTATATCGATATTTGGATATGACCCGTTTCTTCGCATTTTCCCGATAATTTCAGGATTAGGGATGGCTCTAATTGCTTCTGGTTTTCCAGGATTAAAGCAATACTGGCGAGAACTGCTGGTTCTTTGTTTTATTGCGCCTTCTCCGGGAGCACTATCAATACTCATTGATATATCTTTGCTAACAGCTAAATTTGCAACGGCTGTCCTCTGGTATGCTGGATTTGAAGTGTCTCGACAAGGAGTTTATGTAGCTGTACCAACTGGAGTAGTAGAGGTTTATTCAGGTTGTTCTGGAATAGAAACTATGCTGCAATTGTTGGGACTAGCTTTGGTTTTTTTAGTAATGTTCCCAACTAAGAAAAGCGCTAAAATTATAGTGCCTGTGGTTGCTGTATGTATAGCATTTGTAGTTAATGGAATTCGCGTCGCACTATTGGCTGTTCTTTCCGCACCTAGCAGCAAACAAGCTTTTGAATATTGGCATAAAGGAGATGGATCGCTAGTGTTTTCAACAATTGCTGTACTAATTTTTGGTTTATTCTGTCTTTTCCTACTCCGACAGAATCAATCTGATGATGACCCTAACCAAATTGAAGGATTATGATAGTCTGGAAGCGCACCCGGCTGATATTTTTGATGACAATATTTAGTGCTGTATTCGGTGTGTTGGTAAAGTCGATTTTATTTGCAGCCACAAGTAAAACAACGATTCCCCTTGAGTTTCCTGCAATTGTGCCTTTACAAGAGTGGCAAAGTTTACCAAGTTTTCCTTTAGTTGACTCAAGTGGCGATCGCATTCCTGTTTTTCTGTCTGGAAGGCGTTATCAATATATAAAGAATAACCTGACTTTGGATATAGAAATGCGCTATTTCGTTGATACTAGTGGAGAGGTCAAGGACTTTATAAAAACCTATGGCTCTATTTCTGTGTCCCCGCTAATCCGACAAAAAGAAGAAATAGGCTTTTATGGACTCTTTACCCATCAAGAGAGAGCATACTTGAGCGCTTGTATTAATCCTCATGGCTCTAGTACAGTTACAGCGAGACAGTTTAAGCAAAACCGTAATCTCTATGACCTACAGTTTAATCGTCTACTTCCTTGGTTACTTGGTCAAGAAAATCTCAAAGATGAGCGCTGTCTTTGGACTAATTTATCCATTCCTTTAAATCACTCTTCCCCAGAAGTAGCTTATCAAAGCTTAGAAAATGTTTGGTTTTCTTGGTATCGATGGTGGAATCCACAATTTCCTAAACCTTAAATTTCCCCAAAAAAACTTATTTCACAAAAGGATGCTCAGATTATGACTATTCGATCGGAAGGCCATGAATGGCGGTCTATTTTTCTATTAAGAATGTTAGGCTATTGTTTGTTGTTATTTATACTATTTGATTTAATTTACATTCTGTTTCCACCACGCTTGATGGACCCTATTTGGGAATTCCAGACAATAGGAGCAATAATCGATCGCATGGCTCTTCCTTTATTGGGATTTGTGCTAGTGTTCTTGGGAGAAGCGAATTTGCGATCTAAAACAGAAATATTTGCCTTAAAGTACTTATCATGGCTTTCCTTAGTATTGGCAGTATTGCTGTTACTGCTAATTCCTTTATGTCTGAGCAATACATTACGCATTAATAACTTAAACAATACTCAAATTACTGCTCAGGCGACGCAGCGAATGTCTCAACTTCAACAGTTTGAGTCGCAATTGGGTAAAGCTACAACTAACGATTTAGAAACTATTCTTGCCCGCTCCAACGCTCAAAACAGTGCCAAAGATATTACAAGTCCCGAAGATTTGAAAAACCGTCTCTTAGCAGAAAGTAATAAAGCTAAGCAAAATTTGGAGGTGCAAGTTAAAATTACCAGGCAAAATAAGCGTCTTGAACTGATAAAAAGTGCTTTAAAATGGAGCCTGGGAGCTATAATTTCCGCAATTTTATTAATTCGGATTTGGCAGGCTACTCGCTGGACACGAAAGCTTTCTAGACCAAAAAAGGATGAATGGTAAAAAGTTTTGACAATCATACTTTTGTCATAAAGTGGCTTTTTTGGAAGAGCTTTCGCGCTGTGTTACAACTTCAAGAATTTCTCTTTCACTTCGTCTATTGTCACAGAAGAGTGATAATACTTACTGTAAGAATCTACTTGATGATTGTGTTCCTTTGAACCATTAGCAATAATCCCCAAAACGCTAACACCAGATAGCCTTAGTTCTTCTAATGTCTTTGTCAACTGAGAAACTTTTGTTTTATTCAGTCCAGTCACCATGATAATTCCATCTACTTTGGGAGCAAGTAATTTAGCATCTGCTAACCCAAATGGGGGCATATCATAAATAATTAAGTCATAATTTTCTTCAAACCGAGCCATTAAACCTTGCATCTTTTTGGAAGACAGGAGTTTAGTGGGATCGGGGGGAATTTGTCCAGAGGTAAGAACCGAAAGATTACTATCCAGGGAAGAACTCTGTACGACCAGATCAAAATCTAAGTTTTCGGAAATAATTAATGTACTTAGACCACAAGAGTTGTCTAAATTTAGTCTTTCATGAAGCTTAGGTATGCGTAAATCGGTATCGACTAGCAATACCCGTTGTCCTAACACAGCAGCAGCTTGTGCCAGATAAATCGATAGGGTAGATTTACCTTCCCCAGGCATAGACGAACTAACAATGATCGACTGAATTTGGGCATCGGGGCTTAACAGTAGAATATTGGTATAAAGCGATCGAAAGGCTTCAATAAATACAGGGCTACTGAAATCTTTATTAGTGCCCTTGAGTTTTTTGTTGTAAGGTATTACTC
>JBAVZX010000777.1:0-2509 GCA_049589015.1 Phormidium sp.
TGGGGAGAACTAGTTTGGATGATTTATTTCCCTCTGCCCCCTGCCCCTCTGCTCCCCTGCTCCCCTGCTCCCCTGCCCCTCTGCCCTTAACGGTTGCGGAGTTCTGCTTCTAACTTGTCTACATCACTCTTTAAGAGAATGGTAACTTTGCCCATAATGGGTTTACCGTCTTGGGGTTGAGGAAATTCTACCCAGTAGGCGAAACGCGATCCTAATCTGAGTTCGCCTTTGAGTGCTTCTTGTAAGGGTAAGGTTAAGGTGCGTGCTTGCTGTACCATTGCGGGATTTGGGTAAGAGTAAATTACTCTTGCTTGTTGGAAATCTTGGTAAATCTCCAAACCGTAAACAATGCGTAGTGACTCTTGCAGACGGTTGCGAGTAACACCGTTAATCATGTCAAATAGATTGATTCTTTCGGTGCGAACTATGCCGGGAGCTCCCAATGGTGTTGCTAAACCTGGTGCGAAAACGGAAGCTTCAAAGGTGAATCTTTGGGCGGGTGTATCGGTTCTGTGTACTAGCAGTGTTTGTCTGCTATGGGAACTGAGGGTGGGATTTCCTTTAATCCAAGCGGCAACTTCTGCGGTTGTTTGCCCTGGTAAGGCGTTTGCCCGATCGCCAAAAATAGCGATCGCCAACCCCAACCCCAACATTAACAAACCCTTAGCTTTCATAATCAGCACAAAAGTAGATTTTTGATTTGCCTCTAGGATGGCATACTCGGCAACATTGCTACTTTAATCGACTTGCGATTCTTCATATCTTGAAACACCTGTTCTAAATCTTTCAGGGGACGATGTTCGCTAATCAGTAGTTCAAAGGGAATGGTGCGACTTGCTAAGAGTGCAAGTGCTTCCCTGACATATTTGGGTGTGTTGTGAAAAACGCCTTTTAATGTCAGTTCGCTGTAATGCAGTTGTTCTGTATTAACTGTGATTGTGGTATCTCGCGGACAACCTCCGAATAAGTTAACGGTAGCACCGGGACGGGCACAAGCGATCGCACTTTCCCAAACTGCCGGAACTCCCGTAGCTTCAATTACCACATCCGCACCCCATCCTTGGGTTAGTTCTTTAACTACTGTGGGAATATCACTTATTTGATGATGATTAAAAGTTTGGGTTGCGCCTAATTTTTTCCCAATTTCCAACCTTCGATCGTTGCCACCGAAGAGGAAAACTTGAGACTGGGCGATCGCCGCGACGAACATTAGACCGATCGCACCATCTCCAATTACTACCACGCGATCGCCCCTTTTAATATTCGACCTTGCTACCCCATGCAACACACAAGCTAGCGGTTCAGTCATCGATGCCAAAGCATCGGGCAAATCATCAGGAATTGGTAATAAATTATGTTTAACTATTTGGGCCGGAATTTTTAAGTATTCGGCAAAAGTGCCATTATTCCAAGTCAAATTTGGGCAGAGGGAAAATTCTTGCCGTTGACAAAAGAAACAATTCATGCAAGGAGCCGAGTTATTGGCGACGACGCGATCGCCAACTTGCCAACCTCGCACATCTTTGCCGATCGCAACAATCTTACCTGCTGCTTCATGACCAAATAGCGTCGGTGGTCGCAACATTTTCGCATGACCACCTCTGCGCCATACCTTCAAGTCGGTGCCGCAAGTTGTTGCTACTCCGACTTGAATAATGATCTCTTGGGAATCAGCGATCGGATCTGCCACTGATTCCAAACGTAAATCTTCTTGACCGTAAAGTACCGCACCTAACAAAACTTTAGGAACCCACTGCCGTGAGCGGACGTGACTGCTGTCCTACTTTATCACGACGGGACATCACCATTGAAGTTAGAGAAGGCACTTCTTGATAGCAACTGTTACAAAACCAATAAACACCTTGATGGCGAACGTGGCGCAGCAGTGAACTGCCACAAAAGGGACAAGTATTACTGCGAGTATTCATTTTATTTGCCTCTCTTCAAAAAATTAGTTAATTAAATCGCTGGATAAACCCGATGAAATCAAATTGAGTCAATGAAAGCGGCCATTTTTAGTGATGTTATTTCTGAATTAGCTTCTGATTGGTCGCTTCATAACTTAACTCACCGCCTCGATAAAATTTTTAAACTTTTTCAAAAAATCGTCATAAATTCTCAGTATCTTTATCGACAGTCTGATCTTATACCAAGACCTTGATGAATCTTTACTTTCTCCCAGGAACATTTAACTAAAACGAGCAATTTCATCTCCTTCTTTGCTAACTACTCGGTAAAGGGCAGAGAATTTAGATTACTTTTTAGTTTAAAGAGTCTAATTAGGGGCTCCATCTATCTTTAGGATAATTTAAATTTTCCTGATCCTTTACGTGAACTCTCTTACTTTAAATATGATTTAAATTGATCCCCATATATTATTCTGTAATTTTACTTACAACTAAAGACAAATTTTTTGCCCAACACTTAATAGTATTTACTCAGTGACGTGATTAATGTATATTAAGGCATAAGTACGTTTACGCATTTCTTGCTTTTGGCGGATACTAGT
>JBAVZX010000778.1:0-3514 GCA_049589015.1 Phormidium sp.
CTAAAACTCGTTTTTACTATTCTCGCATCCTAGAAGCTACTCGTAAGTCAGCTTAGAAAATAGTCAGTTCGTTGTAACGACTTCAGTCGTTCCTTTGCCAAAATAGAAGGACTAAAGTCCTTACAACGAACATAGAGGAGGAACTATGATACGGATTTTTCTGATGTTTGGGGGAATTTTTGGGGCTTTGTCTGTAGCTGCTGGCGCTTTTGCTTCCCATGCTTTGAAAGAAAAACTTACAGAAAGAGCGATCGCAATTTTTGAAGTAGGCGCTCGTTACCAAATGTATCACGCTTTGGCTTTGCTGTTGGTGGGGTTGCTGCTAACTCGATTTGAAAAACCCACGCCCTTTCTGGTAGCATCTGGTTGGGCATTTATTGTGGGTGTAATAATTTTCTCTGGTAGCTTGTACGCTTTAAGTTTTACTGGCATTAAGTGGTTAGGAGCAATTACGCCTCTTGGAGGTGCAGCTTTTATAGTAGGATGGAGTTGTCTGGCGATCGCAGCTTGGGCGTTGAAGTAGTCAGCCATTAACATTATTATTTTCCCCTCTCATGTTGAATTACAGGGGGCTATCATGAAAGAATTCTTAATGATCTCTGGTGGTATTTTCATAATTTTAATTGCTGTAATTGCAGCCACTGTATTGGCTATAGTTATTGCTGTGTTTATTTTTCTACCTAGATACCTGAAATCTCTGCCTCAAGCATTAGAGATAAACGAGGAAGCACAAGATTATGTGAATACGGCAATTCTAGAAACTGTCAGCGATTGGAATTTTCACAAGCTTTACGACAAAGCCACACCACAACTTTTAGAATTATCCCACTCAGAAGAATCAGAAAAAATCATTGATTTTTGCCGTCAACTTGGCAAACTAGAAGCTTATAAAGGTGCAGTGGGAGGATGGCAAAGTTCCACAGAAGGAAGCAAAGAAATATATCCAACGGGTGGTCATAAATTTGGCAAAATTACTTTAGGTAATTATGTTGCAGAAGCAGATTTTGAAAAAGCCTCAGCCACAATCAAAGTACAAATTATTAGACGCGAAAATCAATGGTTAATTAATAGCTTCACAATTAGTACTCAGGGAGTAATTACAACTTTAGGAATGCCAACTACTTTAGAAGCATTAGTAGAAACAGATCAAAAGAAAAGTCTCTTAGAAGCTTTAATTAAAGGAGATGAACAGAGAGATTAATCATTAAGTTCTTCCTCTTTGATTTGCACCTCATCACTAATATTTAACAGTGATTCTGGTTCTATAAGCAATTGTCGCATTAAGATCTGGATTTCTTGTTCAAATTGACGCTTTCCCTCCGCAAAGAAATCTTCCGAACTTGAACGATATAAACCGTTAGTTACCCTCTGAGGAATGGTATTGGCTAATATGGGCGAACTCAGTAATAAAATCAGCGGAACTCCCTCTACTGTCGCCTTAACCAGTCGGTAAGCTACCCGATCCAGATTAGTTTTCATTTTTTATCACACAAATAAACTCCCGTCAATCCTACTATAGATAGGAAAATATAATCTAGTAGTTACTATTCAAATAAGCTAAACTCCTCTAAAATAATAATTAATTAAGTTTATATAGACCGATTAGGAATCAATTAAGAGATGAAATTTACCAAGGAATTAACGGTACTACTGATTCGGAACATATTTTTGCTTTAATCATTAATGAACTACAAACAAACATTGATATTAGCTTGGAAAAGGCGCTGCATAAAACCTTGATTAATTTAAATAAAGGTGGGAGTTGGGCAACTCGTACTTGGGATTTACGCTGTAGCTTTCGCAACTGGTACTATCCAAGTGTGAGGCAGATCATTGCAGGATTTCGCTGTGCAAGTTTTTGAAATTTTGAGATAATTTTGTTCATTTCGTGAGAAAATAAAGAAACAACGCGCAATTGATCAATTGATCTTGCTCAAGCGGGATTTTTTTCTAGATAGTTTTGTGTTTCACTAGCAAAGGTTTTGTCAAAAGCTTTGTCGTCAAAGTTTTTAGCGTGTTGTTTTGGTAACTCGTATCCAAATAAACGGAGGTAGAAAGTTGATTTCTAACATAACAACGGGTAAGACACTTTCTGTAAAAACACCAGAGAAACGATTACAGATTGATTATTTACTTACCCCAAGTGAACTATCAACGGAATTAACTGATGGTAGTGATGTGGTTGAGGGGTTAACTCAGACAGTAAAATCACTTCCCCCGCGCTATTTTTATGATGATTTTGGTTCTCAATTGTTTGAGAAAATCTGCGATTTACCGGAGTATTATTTAACCAGAACAGAAACGCTAATTTTGCGAAATTACGCTAGGGAAATTGCCCGGTTAACTGGTGCTTGTGAAATTGTTGAATTGGGTAGTGGTAGTTCCACAAAAACTCGAATTTTGTTGGATGCTTATGAACAATCGGGCTACCCATTGCATTATTTGCCAATTGATGTTAGTGGGGGCATTTTAGAAAGTAGTGCGCGGGAATTGTTGGCTGATTATTCTTCGTTGGTAGTGCATGGTTTAGTTAGTACTTATGAACAGGCGCTAGCGAATCTTAAACCAAGTCCGTTACCACGTCGAATGATTTGTTTTATTGGGAGCACTCTGGGTAATTTGAATTGGCAAGAGTGCGATCGCTTTTTCGCGCAAATTACCGATGCACTGAAAATTGGCGAGTACTTTTTGTTAGGAATTGACTTACAAAAGCCACCCGAAATTTTAGAAGCAGCTTACAACGATCGTCAAGGCGTAACTGCTGCTTTTAACCTAAATATGTTAGCCCATCTCAACAGGCGTTTCCAAGGCAATTTTGACCTCAATCAATTTGAACATCTGTCATTTTTCAATTCAGAAAAGTCTCGAATTGAAATGCACTTGCGGAGTTTAACAGATCAAGTTGTGCAACTACGCAGCTTGAACCTGACTGTTAAATTAGCAGCAGGTGAAACAATTTTTACCGAAATTTCTCGCAAATTTAACCTGTCAGAGATGCAGCAATATCTCTCTAGCAAAGGTTTAGCACCTCTGCAAGTTTGGACAGATCAAAAACAATGGTACGGTTTAATACTTTGTCAACGACAAAACAGGAAATAATTTAACTTGAATCAGTTAAGTAGGGGCGGGTTTTATGAAGAGGTGGTCGGTGAGATTGAGGAGTGATTGGCTAAATCCGTCCCTACCAATTATCTGTGGTAAATTAAGGTAAAAATGTTATTATTTATCTCAATGGAGCAAGAAGACTCCCGTGACAACGCAGTTTGACGGGAGATGAATTGCGACTGTGTTGGCGGGTTTTTATAATCGAATAACATTGGTAAAAATAGAGCTTTAGATAAACCCGCCCCTACTTGAGCGCAGCGAATCAATATAAATTGACAGTGGCATTTTCCCAGAGTATACTATTACTAACTCCCGGATTAATAGAGTGATGCTAACAGCTTTAAAGGTAAGACTATACCCAAACAAAGATCAACAAACAGCCCTAGTGCAAAACTTTGGCTGCTGTCGC
>JBAVZX010000779.1:0-2114 GCA_049589015.1 Phormidium sp.
GTAATAGGGACTTTGCACTGAAACTGGAGAATTTTGGGGAGCACCTAATCCCCGAAAAGTATTGTTAATCATCGTTTGGCGATCGATCCCATAAGCCACCGCTTGCCGAAATTCCTTACTATTAAACCACCGCGACTTCACCGGATTTACTATTGGTTGTCCATTAGCATTCTTCGCCTGATTTAAATTAAAGGAAATAAAATTTGTACCGGAAGCAGGACCACCATTAAAAATTGAAAAATTTGCCCGGTTTTCTTCTCGCTTTACCAGGGAAAAAATGTCCGGTGCTACAGATATCGAATCCAAACCTCCTGAACGGAATTGCATTAAAGAAACATCAGTGGATTCGACAATTTGCCAAACCCATCTTTCAATATATGGCTGTTGCTGTCCTTGGCTACCTTTCCTCCAATAGTAAGGATTACGTCGAAAAATTATCCGCTGACTTGTGTCGTATCTTTCTAAAGAGTATGGCCCATTAACTACTATTTCTTGAGGTGGTGTATCCACTCCCCAAGTTGTCAGAAAAGTTGGTTTGCCATCTTGGTTTTTCTTATTAACATATTTCCTTAAAATATGTGCTGGTAATATCGCTACTCCTGTAACTCTTAAAAATGGGGCGAAAGGTTCAGGAACCGTAAATTCAACTCTGCGCCCATCTATTTTTTTTACTGTGGGTAAAGCGCGATTTTCACCAATTCTCAATACATCTCTGGTATCAGTTGGAATTGCTTCATTTAGGTAAACTTCATTGTAAGTAAAAATTACATCATCTACAGTTAATGGTTTACCATCCGACCATTTTAAATTCGGTTTAAGGGTAAAAACTATCTTTTTCTTATCTTCCGAAACTGTCCAAAATTCTGCTAAAGCTGGTTCAATCTCACCTGTGAATCCATTTTCTGTAACCAACCCTTCAAACATTAGCGAAGTAGGGCTAGGTGATTCTTGAACAAAGGGAGGATTCAAAGTTTTTGGATCGCTAAGTACACTAGTAACAAGTTGTGGAACTTGGGCCGTTGCACTTTTAATTTTTAAGGCGTTACAACTGGTAAGGGCGATCGCCCCAACGAATAACAGTATTAACAAAAATCCCGAAAATCTGGTTCTTTTAATAGCCGAGTATTTCATCATTTATCTTCTCTAAAAATTAGCGAGTAAAATTAGTTTCAAGGTAAAGTATCACTTTCCAGCACTACCTCAGATCTTGTTGTTCCATCTGCTAACAATTGTAATAAACCAATTTCTTCTACTCGATCTGATGCAGGTGGCTTTTCTGATTTCCAATGATAAGCTAAATCTCGTAACCACGCTTCCAACAATGTTTCAAAATATGGATCAAAAATTCGTTTATTAGCAAATTCAGGGTCATAGTGGCTAAGTATGTCCGCCGTTTTGAGAGTCAGCAAAGGTTCCGAAATATTAACACTTTCTCCTGAAAAAATCTCAATTTCTGACAAATCAGCTAACATCACAAAAGAGATAGATCGATTACAAGATTGCCAGTAAGACTTTAGTTGGGAGAAAGCTTGCTGTTTTGCTTGATGATTTTTAAATCCTAAAGCTTTTACCTCAGCAATTAAAATTGCTTGTTCTTCACTATTGTAGGCGATAACATCTATCTGTCTTTGAGGAATATAATTTGCTGTTTCCATTACTTCAATCCTTTTAACAAATGTCAGAGTTTAAAGCGACTTAATCAGCTGCTACCAGTAAGGCTACAGAATAAGCACAAATTCCTTCTTCTCTTCCTTCAGGGCCTAATTTTTCGTTAGTGGTGGCTTTAATGCCAATTTGGTCAGATTTTAATTCTAGAACAGCTGCTAGGCGATCGCGCATTGCCGAAATATGCGGCTTCAATTTCGGACGTTCCGCCACAATTACCGAATCAATATTACTAACTCGCCAACCTTTTTCCCGGACAAGTTGATCCACCTGACTCAACAACATTAAACTATCCGCCCCCGCCCATTTCGCATCAGTCGGCGGAAAATAATGACCAATATCCCCCAAACTTAACGCCCCCAGCATTGCATCCATGATCGCGTGAGTCAGGACATCTGCATCACTATGTCCCAATAATCCCAGTTCGTGAGAAATCTGGACACCTCCCA
>JBAVZX010000780.1:0-2365 GCA_049589015.1 Phormidium sp.
GGTCTGTACAGAACTAAACATGGTTTTTTGGTTAATGCTGACATGAATGGTGCAGCCGATATCTTGAAGAAAAGTAAGCACAAGGCTTTAAGTCGAGTGTCTAGAGGCTGTTTGGCACAGCCTTTAAGAGTTAAAATCTCTTAAGAATCTCAGTGTCTTTAGACCTGAGAGTGTCAATCTAAACTGCTCAATTAGGTTGTTGACAAATGTTTGAAGGATTTTGGAATAATATCTCTCGTTACCCCCGTTACTTCGTGACTACTATCTTGGGTGTATTTTTGAATACCTTTGGGTGGTTAGCGCCATTATTCAAGCGTCGTGTCACTCTAATCGCTCTGATTGGCTTTTTTGTGGCAGCTTTTATCTTTGTCACTTTAACCCTGAGAGCGATGCTAGGCTTGAGTTCGGTTTAGTTAGGATTGTAAAGCATTGCTCATCCTGTCTTGAAGGCAGCAGATTATTATGGCTACCAGTCGTCGGGTTTCCCGCGTGGGCGCATTAATTAAACGGGAAGTCAGCCTTATGCTGTTAAATGGCATTAAAGATGACCGTGTGGGTGCAGGAATGGTCAGCGTTACCGATGTTGATGTTTCTGGCGACCTCCAACACGCGAAAATCTTTGTCAGTATCTACGGTTCGGAAGAAGCGAAAGCTGAAACAATGGCTGGACTAAAAGCTGCAACTGGTTATGTTCGCAGCGAATTAGGTCAAAGAGTGCGTCTGCGTCGGACTCCAGAAGTGTTGTTTGTCGAAGATCGCTCTTTAGAAAGAGGCGATCGCATCTTGTCCCTGATCAACCAGATCAGCCAAGATCGACCAGAGAAAGATCTCTCAGAAGATGAAGATAATTACGAAGATTATGTCGTTTCGGCAGAGGAAGAGGAAGAGCCAGCTTGAAATCTTCTCATTTACCCGAAATTGATACTCTTTCTTTAAGAGAACAGGTAGCTCAAATGATCGTCGTCCGAGCTTCTGGCTATCTGTTCGACCATGAAATTAAGTATCCCCAATGGGAACCTCCCGCCGCCAAACTCCAGCATTTAATTGCTGATTTGGGTGTTGGCGGTGTTATTTTGCTTGGGGGAAGTGCGGCGGAATTGAGTTTGCGATCGCAACAATTACAAAGCTGGGCGAAAATTCCCCTCCTCGTCGCCGCAGATATTGAAGAAGGCGTAGGTCAACGTTTTTCCAGCGCCACTTGGTTCCCTCCACCAATGGCATTAAGCGCAGTTGCTCAAAAAAACCTCGATCGAGCTTTATTCTACTCCGAACAAATGGGCGCAATTATCGCTCAGGAAGCTTTAGCAGTTGGCATTAATTGGATACTCGCCCCCGTGGTGGATGTGAATAACAATCCTGATAACCCAGTGATTAACATCCGGGCTTTTGGCGAAACTCCAGCAATTGTTAGTCAATTAAGTGCAGCTTTTATCAAAGGTGCTAAAAATTACCCTGCGTTAACTACAGCTAAGCATTTTCCCGGTCATGGCGATACAGCTGTTGATTCCCATTTGGAATTACCGATGATTCCCCACACTGAGGAAAGGTTAGCAGAAATTGAATTAGCGCCTTTTGTGAGTGCGATCGCCACAGGTGTAGATAGCGTAATGAGCGCCCACCTGTTAATCCCCGCCTGGGATGAAAACCTCCCAGCCACCTTGTCCCACCAGATTTTAACTGAGCAATTACGCCACAAGCTAGGATTTACAGGTTTAATTGTCACCGATGCCTTAGTCATGGGAGCCATTACTAGCCGCTACGGTGCCGAAGAAACAGCAGTGTTAGCCGTAGAAGCTGGCGCAGACATTTTGTTAATGCCTGTGGATGCAGAAACCGCCATTCAAGCGATCTGTGATGCCGTCACCTCTGGACGCATCTCCCAAGAGAGGATTCGCGCCTCTGTGAAACGCATTTGGCAAGCGAAAGGGAAGGTGTTTCGGGAGCAGGGAAGTAGGGGCGTACCTGCGTGTGCGCCCGGAGCAGGGGGAACAAGGGAAATTTCATTAACTCAAAACTCAAAACTCTCCCAGTCTTCAGTCCCCAGTCCCCAGTCCCCAGTCCCCAGTCCCCTTTCCCAAATTGCTCAACCTGGGACTTTTGAGGTGGTGGAAAATATTCTGCGCGATTCTACTCAGGTTTTTGGATCTCTGCCTTTGAGAGCAGAAAAACTGATTAATTTACGAAACTTAATCCTGGTGGATGATCTTTTGGACTGTAAATATCTTTCCCGCCAAGCTCCTGCGGTGACGATACCTCAGCAGTTGGGTTATCGGACGCAGTTGGGTGATTCGCGCAGCAATTCGCCTGTAACCCCCAGCAACACAGCTTTACAAGCAACGCTACTGCAAATCTTTCTTCGCGGTAA
>JBAVZX010000781.1:0-1774 GCA_049589015.1 Phormidium sp.
ACCAAATACTATATCAGTTTCTTGTGAATAACGTGAGAGCAACAATGCCCATGTTGTCTGCACTAAATTATTCAGCGTCAGTTGATGTTCCCGAGCAAAAGATTGTGCTTTTTTGGTGGCTGATACACTTAATTTTATTTCTTTTTCCCCATAATTCGCATTATTACCCTTTTCTCGGTTTGACAAAGGTTTATCGAAAGTCATTGGAGTCGGGGCGCTAAATCCTTGCAGTTTTTCTCGCCAATAAGTTTGTGATTTCGCTACATCTTGTTGTTGTAACCAAGCAATGTAATGACGATAGTTCTGTGCTAATTGATAATCGAAACCTCTTCCTTCAGCAATAGTTTGATAACTATTTAATAAGTCCTGGAATACCAAAGGTAATGACCAGCCATCTAGCAGTATATGATGATGGCTCCAGATAAATTGATAAGTATTCTCATTCAATTGAATCAAATGTAAACGCATCAATGGCGCTAAGGAAAAATCTAACCCCTGTTGCTGCTCGGTATGCAGAAATACCTCTAATTCCTGTTGCTGCTGTGGTGCTGATAACTCTCGCCAGTCGTGGGTGTGAAGTTTTACTTCCACTTGTCGCAATACAACTTGCACAGGTTGAGCTAAGGATTCCCAGACAAAAGCAGTGCGGAAAATTGAATGATGCGCTACTACTTGCTGCCATGCTTGTTCAAATGTTGCTACTTCTATATCTCCTATCAAAGTGGAAGTTATCTGCTCGAAATATACTCCTGAATCTGGAGCATATAAACTTTCAAAGAGCATCCCTTGTTGCATTGGCGATAATGGATAAATATCTTCTACATTTCGCCAATTAATCTCTTTTTCTTGACCTGCTGTACTGAATAGGCTAACTATTACGCTGTCTAATTGTTGTTGTGTTAGTTTGACTAAGGGGAAATCACTCGGCGTATAACCACCGTTTTCTGGTGCTAAACAATGAGCAATAATCTCTTGCAAGGTAACTACAAATTCTTGGGCTATTTTCTCTATAGTTTCCGATCGATGCAAATTGCTGCTATATGTCCAATCTATTTGCAACCTTTCATTAGCAATAATAGCGTTAATATCAAGTAGACAAGGACGCTGACCTTCTACACTCTGATTGTTTCCATTGGACTCTTTTGCTAGTTCGATCGGCGAAGACTGATTTGCTATTTGACTGAATTGACCCAAATAATTGAAGCTAATCTCTGCTAGTTTTCTTGTCTGAAGCTGGGTAACTATTTCTTGGTCATGACAAAGATAACGCAATATCCCATAACCAATCCCTTTGCTGGGTATCGCTCTTAATTGTTCCTTGACTGATTTTAAAATATCTCCTATGTGCTGTAAATTTGGCTGTTCTAGTTCTACCAACACTGGAAACAGACTGGTAAACCAACCAATTGTTCGCGATAAATCTAATCCTTCTATGAGTTCTTCTCGCCCATGTCCTTCTAAGTTGAACATTACCCGGTTCGAGTTTGTCCAGCGATTTAAAACTAGTGCTAATGCGGTCAATAAGACATCATTAATCTGGGTTTTATATGCTTTTGGTACTTCTTGGATCAGTGCTAAAGTTTCTGTCTCATTTAAAGATACGGATATATTACTTACTGAAGCAAAAGTATTGTCTTCTCCGGGATAGTCTACTGGCAGTGTTACAACATCAGCGTCAGATTTTTGTAGCCAATATGTTATTTCTGATTTTAACCGCTCTGTTTGTGCATAATTAGTTAGTTGTTTCGCCCATTCTTGGAATGAGGTGGTTTTG
>JBAVZX010000782.1:0-5458 GCA_049589015.1 Phormidium sp.
CTTTCAACATTCTTCTGCCCCCCTGCCCCTCTGCCCCTCTGCCTTAAAGCCTTTCTTGCTTAAAGATCACCGCTTCATGGTAGTTTAGCAAGATAGGAATTTAAAATCTCGCCCCTTGTGGGTGAAAAAGTTAATCAGCTGTCTGCTGTCTTGGGAGAAACAAAAAATGACAATCCTGTTTCAACTTGCGCTGTTTGCTCTGGTAGCACTATCTTTCGTATTGGTAGTTTGGGTACCAGTAGCTTATGCCTCACCCCAAAACTGGGATCAATCAAAGAGATTGCTATTTTTGGGTTCTGGGATTTGGGTAGCTTTAGTATTGGTGGTAGCTGCGTTAAGTTCCTTCGTGGTTTAAGCTGAGTCAATTAGTCATAAGTCATTAGTCAAATATTCATTGCTCAGTAGGTCATAAGTCATTGGCTTTGAGACAATGGACAAAGAACAATTGACAGATGACACAAAAAATTGACATGGCAGTTTTTGAGGGAACGTTTACTCAGACAGAAACCCTAAAGTTTGGGATTGTCATTGGTCGTTTCAATGACTTAGTGACAAGTAAGCTTTTGGAGGGTTGTCAAGATTGTCTGAAGCGCCACGGCATCGATACTGATCTTCACGGCACTCAGGTAGATTACGTTTGGGTACCAGGCTGTTTCGAGGTATCCTTAGTAGCTCGCCAAATGGCACTCAGCGGTCGCTATGATGCTGTGATTTGCTTGGGTGCTGTGATTCGAGGTCAAACACCTCACTTTGATTATGTGGCGGCTGAAGTGGCGAAAGGGATTGCTGCTGCTGGATTTCAAACGGGAATTCCGGTAATTTTTGGCATTGTTACAGCAGACAATATGCAGCAAGCCCTAGAACGGGCCGGAATTAAAAGTAATCATGGCTGGAATTATGCGATGAATGCTTTGGAAATGGCTAGTTTGATGCGTCAAATTAAGGGGAGTGGGGAAATGGAACCCTACGGTGGTAAGGTTGTGGGGTCAGCAGCTACCCAACCGTTACCTGCTACGTTGAAAAAAGCGATCGCACCTGAATCCCCAGCTGAGCCAGAGTAGTCGATCGCACCATCAACCAAAAATTTTCCCAAATTTTTAGTTGACAAACCGAGATTTTTTTGACATACTAGGAAAAGTCAAGAGGTTGCGGGCATAGCTCAGCGGTAGAGCGTCACCTTGCCAAGGTGAATGTCGCGCGTTCGAATCGCGTTGCCCGCTTTGAATGTAAATAATCGGAAGCGAAAGTGTTCATGGTAATAGATGAACATTTTTAGTACTTATTAGTCAACCAATGACCAAGGAATGGGGAAAAGTTGGTTGAGGTGCTAAAATCATAGGCAGGATTTAGATTTAAAAAATGGTGCAAATACCATATAATGAATTGTTCATGACTAGAATGTTTATAGCTCAACCTTTGATAAACTCGGTTTGATATAAGACCGCTTGTGCCATCTCCAAAAGCCCAGAAGATAGATTTAAATAGTGATTATCCATGTCCCTGTGGGCGACGGGGGCGACTAATGCCCATTGTCCTGACAGAAGCCTTCGGCTGCAATAAATGTCAGCAAATATTTGTAGTGGAGGACAATGGTCATGCGATCGAGCAACTCTCGACGACCTATCCCTACAAAAGAGCTTGGCACTGGACAGGTAGTAGGTGGAGTAAAGCCTATCCGCGAATTAGGGACAGTTATCTACCTGTAGCGCTGTTAATCATTGTAGTAGTGTTTGTGGTAGGGCTGTTCTTGGCTCAGGCTGGCTTGCCAAAAGAACCTCACATCATCATTGGATTTATCCTGGGAGCAGTGGTGGCATTGATGTTGATAGTCCTGATGTACTGGCTAGCTTACAGACGTTAGCTTTATGACCACCGAAACGTTTGATGGTTCAGTGAATGCGAATTTGATGGCGACAGTTCAGCGTGCCTATCACGCTTCTTTTAAACTGAGTACCATCAAAGGAGCCGATCGCTCGCGTGCCGTGCAAGCAATGGCACAAGCACTAAAAAGCTACTCCGATGAGATTTTGGAAGCCAATACCCTGGACTTGGAAGCAAGTCGGGAAATGGCAATACCAGAGTTAATTTTAGATTGGCTAAAACTGACACCGGAACGACTGCAAACTACGATCCAAATGCTGCAAAGGTTAGGGGAATTACCAGATCCGATGCGGCGAGTAATGACAGCGGCTTATCAGTTAGAACATTCCCAGACTTATTGCCAGTTGATGCCTTTGGGGGTAATAGCTTTAGTTTATGAAGCGTTTCCTGAATTAGGAGCGATCGCAGCTGGCTTATGTATGAAAACCGGAAATACTTTACTTCTCCGCGGTGGAACAGAGGCGAGTCATTCCAATAGTGTGATTACTCAAGCGTTGCAGTCAGCATTGCAGGGAGTAGGGATACCAGAGGGAAGCTTAGAACTTTTGCCAACCGATCAAGGTGGTTCCCTGCGAGATCTGATTACTCAAGAGCGTTACATTAATTTAATTATCCCCTACGGTCGTCCCAGTTTAGTGCAGCAAGTAGTGCGCCAATCAACTGCACCAGTTTTAAAATCGGGAATGGGTAACTGTTATCTATTTTGGTCGCCTTCGGGTAGCTTGGAAGTAGCGCGGTGGGTGATTATCGATAGTCATCAGAGTGAGCCCGATCCGGTGAATGCGATCGAAAAAGTTTTAATTCATCCCAATCAAAAACCCTCTTCCTTAGTCACCTTGTTTAACAGTTTGAAGGAAAAGGGTTTTACTTTAAAAGGCGATGCCAATTTAGTGGCAGAGTTTCCTGAGTTGAGAAGCACCAATGATTCCGAATGGAGTGAATCTTACCTGACTAACACAGTAGCTTTTAAGCTGGTGGATAGTTTGGAAGGTGCGATCGCTTGGATTAACCAATACAGCAGCGGTCATGCTGACTGTATTGTTACCGAATCTTACCAAGAAAGCCGCCAATTTGCCCTGGGTGTCAACAGTGCCTCAACGTATATTAACGCTAGTCCGAGATTTTCGCGCAATCCCGGAAGAGGAGACGCTATCTTTCTCGGAATGTCTAACCAAAAAGGACAGCGCCGCGGCTTAATTAGCATGGAAGCCCTGACAACGCTGAAACACATCGTACAGGGAAATGGCAGATTTTAGGAGTGAATTTGGCGCTTTCCTACTCCTGAATCTCTGCACTTTCCACAAGTTTGACATTCTTAGCTAAACCAAGAAATTGCAACAGTTGAATCGTCATCCATGTCATGTCAATTTCCCACCACTGTAAACCGTGACGGGCGGAGTATTGAAAGGTATGGTGGTTATTGTGCCAACCTTCACCATAGACTAGTAGGGCGACCCACCAACAGTTAGTAGAGCGATCGCCAGACTCATAAGTACGATAGCCGAATTTGTGAGTAGCGCTGTTAACCAACCAAGTGCAATGGTAAACAGCAACAAGGCGGACAAAGATTCCCCAGAGAACAAAAGGCCAACCGCCAAGTAGGTAAAGTGTTATACCTAAACCAACTTGGAGCAGAATAAAATACTTTTGGAAAAATTGATAAACTGGATCTTCGGCAATATCTTTGGTGAAACGCGGAACTTCCTCCCGTTCGGGGATTTGGTAAACCATCCAGTTGAGATGACTCCACCAAAATCCTTTATTGGAGTCATGAGGATCGCCTTCGTGATCTGAATGTAAATGATGGATGCGATGCAGACCGACCCAATCTAAAGGCCCGCCTTGGCAAGCTAAACAGCCGCAGAAAACCAAGAAGTATTCTAACCACTTGGGACTCTGAAAACTACGATGGGTAACTAAGCGATGGAATCCTAAAGTGATTCCTAAACCGCCTGTTACCCAATGAAGAAACACGGCTACACCTACTGCTGCCCAGCTAAAATTGCCAGGGAAGAAGGCAAAGATAGCAATAATGTGGATCGCAGACATGAACAGGATCACGGGCCAATCTAGGCGAAGTTTGGTTGAAGTGGCAAGCGTCATTTGTAACCTTAAAACGAACTATCTGGCCTAATCTGCGCGGTCTGAAAATCCGCATACGTAATCGTGAATGAGGAATTAATGAACAGCCTATTAAAGCTGCTTGAAGCAGAGCAGGCACTATTTCCGATTTTTTCTGGAATTGACGCTCAGGTCAAGCAAAATCTTAAAAGAGTCTTGTCAGCTTTTCGTCATCATCGTGTCGGAGCCCATCACTTTGCAGGCGTTTCCGGCTATGGACATGATGATTTGGGGCGGGAAACTTTAGATAAAGTATTCGCGGATGTCATGGGTGCCCAAGCTGCTGCGGTAAGAGTGCAGTTTGTTTCTGGTACTCATGCGATCGCTTGCGCCTTATTCGGTGTCCTGCGTCCCGGTGACGAAATGCTGGCTGTCGTCGGTTCTCCCTACGACACACTCGAAGAAGTAATTGGCTTGCGCGGTGAGGGTCAAGGCTCACTTATTGAATTTGGCATCAAATACCGAGAATTACCTCTGACAAAAGAAGGAAATGTCGATTGGCAAGCCCTCTCCCGTGCGGTAGGTGAAAAAACGCGCTTGGTGTTGATTCAGCGTTCTTGTGGCTATTCGTGGCGTTCTAGCCTCTCTATTGAGGAAATTGAGAAGATTGTCTACCTGGTGAAGCAGCAAAACCCCAACACAGTTTGCTTTGTCGATAATTGTTACGGCGAGTTTATTGAAACCAAAGAACCGACTCATGTGGGTGCTGACTTAATAGCAGGGTCATTGATTAAAAATCCGGGGGGTACAGTGGTCACGGCGGGGGGTTACGTCGCTGGGAAAGCTGATTTGGTGGAAGCAGCTGCTTGTCGCCTCACAGCCCCAGGAATTGGCAGTGCGGGGGGCGCAACTTTTGACCAAAACCGTCTGCTGTTTCAAGGTTTGTTTTTAGCACCCCAAATGGTTGGGGAGGCGATGAAGGGTACTTATTTGACTGGGTATGTGTTCGATAAGTTGGGTTATCCGGTAAACCCTCCAGCTTTGGCACCTAGACGGGATGTGATTCAAGCGATTAAATTGGGTTCGGCGGAAAAATTAATTGCTTTTTGTAAGGTGATTCAGCAATATTCGCCCATAGATTCTTACGTGGAACCTGTACCTTGGGAAATGCCTGGTTATGAAAGTCAGGTGGTGATGGCTGGTGGTACTTTTATTGAAGGTAGTACTTTGGAATTTTCGGCAGATGGGCCTTTGAGAGAACCTTACATTGTTTATTGTCAGGGTGGGACGCATTGGACTCATGTGGCGATCGCACTTGAAGCGGCGATTGATGCGATCGGTCCAGCCTAAGTATACTCAGATCTTGCACTCCTGGAGGTGGAACCTCCCAGATCCTCGTTCCCAGGTTGAACCTGGGAACGAAGAATGGAAATTTAGACGGGGAAATTAGATTTAAAATCTAAAAATTAAAATTTAAAATCCAAAATCTAAAATCTAAAATCTCATGTGTCAACTC